>JAHBWQ010000047.1 GCA_019636915.1 Nitrospira sp.
TTCACCGAACAGATCCGCAACGGTGGGCCTGTGACCGTTACCCACCCGGAGATCAAACGGTTTTTCATGACAATTCCGGAAGCGGTCCAGCTGGTGCTCCAGGCGAGTGCGATGGGGCGTGGAGGGGAAGTGTTCGTCCTTGATATGGGAGAGCAGATCAAGGTGGCCGATTTGGCCAGGAACATGATCGTCTTGGCCGGACTGGTTCCCGGGAAAGACATTGACATTGTCTATACCGGCCTAAGGCCTGGAGAGAAGATGTACGAAGAACTCTTTGAGGAACAGGAACATGTTGAACCTACGGCTCATGCGAAAATAAACCGAGCGAGCGGGGCTCCGGTTTCCGTCGGCGAGCTGGATCAATGGCTGGAGATGTTGCAGACGAACCTCCCCCATTGTGATGAAGATGAGCTATTGCAGGACCTCAAGCGATTAGTGCCGAGCTTTCAACCGTCTATCTCGCAGAGCGTCTCGTAGTTTTCCGATATTTAGTGTTGATTCCTGACTGGCGTGGTATCGTCAAGCCTACATGGGTGACTCACTCAAATCGAGAAGAATGGGAAGTATTCGTTTGGAAGAGGAGACCTGGCTGTGAAAGGTGTTGTGCTGGCCGGAGGACTTGGCACGAGATTACTACCCCTCACCAAAGTCACGAATAAACACCTGCTTCCCGTGTACGACCGACCGATGATCTACTATCCAATTCAAACGCTTGTCAATGCTGGTGTGACGGAAATCATGTTGGTGACCGGGGGGAGCAATGCAGGCGACTTCTTGAAGTTGCTTGGGAACGGGAAAGAATTCGGGCTGAAGCATCTCAATTACGCGTATCAGGAAGGTGAAGGCGGTATCGCCGACGCACTTCGATTAGCCGAGCACTTTGTCGATGGAGAACCGATCTGCGTCGTGCTGGGTGATAATATCATTCAGGGGAATGTCGCCAAGGCAGCGGATCACTTTCGTCGCCAGAAGGGGGGGGCCAAGATCCTCCTGAAAGAAGTGAAAGATCCGCAACGATTTGGTGTCCCGGTCCTGAACGGGGAATGGGTGGTAAGGATCGAGGAGAAACCACTCCATCCTCAATCATCCTATGCCGTGACCGGCATCTATTTTTATGACCCGCTGGTGTTTGAGTATATCCGCTCACTCAAACCGTCGGCGAGAGGCGAATTAGAAATTACCGATGTCAACAACGCCTACATCAAGGCCGGAATGTTGACATGGGATCTGCTTGAGGGATGGTGGACGGATGCGGGCACGATTGAGTCACTCTATCTGGCCAATCAACTGGTCGGACAAACCGGTGCCAACCATCTTGCTGAGGCAGCATAGATGCGCATACTTGTTACGGGCGGTGCCGGTTTCATCGGCTCCCATCTGGTTCGCCGCCTCCTCGCGTCGTCTCAGCATCAAATCGTCAATCTTGACGCGCTCCGATATTCGGGGAATCTGAACAATCTTAGCGCTGTCAGTGGGCACCCGGCCTACACCTTCGTGCAGGGTGATATTTGCGATGCCGAGTTGGTGGCGTCTGTGCTTCATGAGCATCGGATCGAGGGCATCATCAATTGTGCCGCTGAGACACATGTCGATCGGTCAATATTGGAGCCTGGCACCTTTGCTCGTACCGATGTCATGGGAACCGGGGTGCTGCTCGAGGAAGGGCGCCGTTTCGGTGTGACGCGCTTTCTTCAAGTCAGTACCGATGAAGTGTACGGGAACCTCGAATCCGGTTTTGCGACGGAGGATGATCGGTTAGCACCACGGAGCCCCTATTCGGCGAGCAAAGCCGGAGGTGATTTGCTGACGTTGAGTTACTGGACCACGTACCGGTCCCCTGTGGTTGTGACGAGAGGCAGCAATACGTATGGCCCCAATCAATATCCGGAAAAATTTATTCCGCTCTTTGTCACGAACGCGATTGAACACCAACTGCTGCCGTTGTACGGCGATGGAAGACAGCGCCGCGATTGGCTTGCCGTGGAAGATCATTGCGCTGGGATCGAGCAGGCATTTTTCCATGGCGAACCGGGGAATATCTACAACATCGGCGGAGGGAATGAACGGGAAAATATTGCGGTGGCGGAACAGATTCTTACAAGCCTGAACAAGCCGAGGTCGTTACTGCGATTCGTGACGGACCGGCCAGGCCATGATCGACGTTATGCCATCGACAGCCGGAAACTTCGCCGCCTCGGCTGGGCCCCGGTCGTACCGTTTGAAGAAGGGTTGAGTACGACAATTCGGTGGTATCAAGAACATGAATCCTGGTGGAGACCCATTAAGTCGGGAGAGTTCCGCGCCTATTACGAGCAGGTCTATGGGAAACGCCTTCAACAAGCCTAGATCGATGGCTTGATAGGGATGAACTATGGTCCGTAGGTAGTGTACGGTATCCAACCCATCGACCTAATACCATGCGTATTCTGATCACCGGGGCCGATGGACAACTGGGAAGTGAGCTTTGTCGAGTGCTGGGGTATGAAACAATCATCCCCATGACGTTGCCGGAATTCGATCTTGCGAAGCCGGATGTTGAAGCCAAAGTTGTAGCCGCCTCGCCAGATCTCATCATCCATGCGGGTGCCTATACGGACGTCGATGGTGCGGAGCGGGAACCAGACGAAGTTGTGGCGGTCAACGCCGAGGGGACCCGACAGATTGCAGCGGCCGCGTCACGACTTGGCGTGCGTCTGATCTATATTTCCACCGACTATGTGTTCGATGGCCAACAGTGCATGCCCTATCATGAGCAGGATGATCCACATCCGATCAATCAGTACGGATTTTCGAAATGGAAGGGTGAGCAAGCGGTGTTGGCCTCTGGTACGAACTCCCTCATTGTCCGGACGGCCTGGTTGTTTGGGGCTGTTGGAAAGAATTTTGTGAAATCCATCGCACAGGCCGCGCAGAGCGAGACGGTGTTACGGGTTGTGGATGATCAACGGGGGTGTCCTACGTACGCTGAGGATCTGGCCTATGCGATCGTGGCATTGATGACAAAGGATGTGGTTGGGATCATCCATGTCACGAATCGTGGTCATTGTAGCTGGTATGAGCTGGCCAGAGCCGTTGTTCGTGAGATCGGGGCGGACTGTCCTGTTCTCCCAATTACGACCCCGCAGGCCGGCCGCCTGGCGAAGCGTCCACAGTATTCAGTCTTGAGCGATAGTCGCTGTGCGTCGTTAGGAATCGTGTTGCCTGAATGGAGTCAGGCACTCGCACGATTCGCGACGGGACCTGGCCTGTTTTCAACAGAGCCGCAACGCGCTTCCCTGCCACAGAGCTAATTCTCTTTTCAAAGGTTCGGCGACTCGCTAAGATGGCGACCATAGCGAGTCGGATACCCATCCGGTTCTCAAACAATGCACCGATGAAGCGCCAAGCTCAGGGGAGGCCTCCCCGAAATCTTTTGCAGAATGTTCGTCTCTTTGCCACCGATGTGGACGGAGTCCTCACCGATGCCGGTATGTACTACTCTGAATCCGGTGACGAGTGGAAGAAGTTTAATACGCGTGATGGGATGGGCATCAAACTCCTGCAAAAGGCTGGGCTCATCACGGCAATTGTGACGCAGGAGCGAACCAAATTGGTCGCACGGCGGGCAGAAAAGCTGGCGATTCCTGAACTCCACCAGGGCGTGATGGATAAGTTGTCGGTGATTCGGGAAATGGCCTCACGGCATGGCATTGCGCTCAAACAGATTGCCTATATCGGGGACGATGTGAACGATATCGAAGCGTTGAAGGTCGTGGGTCTGTCGGCGGCTCCGGCAGATGGTCTTCCGCAAGTGCTGGATATCGTCGGCTATGTCTGTCAGAAGAAAGGTGGAGAAGGAGCAGTGAGGGAACTCGCTGAGTTGATACTCCAATCTCGAGCCGAAGTGAAGGGGACCAAGCGGAGGAGGTGAGGAGAAAGGATGGCTAACAAGCACGCAGTTTTTCCCGTCATTATGGCTGGAGGAAGCGGGACCAGGTTTTGGCCCCTGAGCCGGCATCTGTTTCCAAAGCAGCTCTTGCGGATCGGTGGCGAACAGACGATGATTCAACAAACGATGCAGCGCGTGCTTGGCTGTGCCCCGGCAGCCAACGTCTTGATTTCGACGAATGCCGCACAAGCTGACCTTATTCGTGCGCAACTCGCCGATTGGACAGGAGATCTCGCCGATGGGTTTGTGCTTGAACCGGAGGGACGAAACACCGCCCCCGCTATTGCCTTGGCGGCTCTCGAGGCACAGCGTCGGGATCCGAATGCAGTGATGTTGGTGGTGCCTGCGGATCATGTGGTGACCGGGCAGCGTGACTTTGAAGCGGCTGTTCTGCTGGCCTGTCAATTGGCGGAAGCAGGCTACTTGGTCACCTTTGGGATTAAGCCGATTCGTCCGGAAACGGGCTATGGATATATCAAGCCGAACGACAAGGTTGTACTGGAGAAACGAGGAAAGTTGCGTGGCTTCTCAGTTCACAAATTCATAGAGAAGCCGAATGTCGCCAAGGCGATGCAGTATCTCAAGGCCGGCAACTATTATTGGAACAGCGGGATGTTTATCTGGCGGGCTGCGACGATTTTGGAAGAAATTCGCCGGCATCAGCCGGCCATTGCCGGAGCGATGGATCGAATCGGGGCACTTCGCCTGAGTCAGGCACCCAGGTCAGCCATTGAAGACCTCTATCGAGCGATCAAGCCAGTCTCCATCGACAATGGTGTGATGGAACGTTCGTCGAAAGCGGCCGTCATTCCGGTGGCGTTCAAATGGTCGGACGTCGGGAGTTGGGGAAGTCTGGATGAAGTGGCCTCAAGGGATAAGGCCGGGAATGTGACCACAGGGCGAGTGGTCGATATAGAGAGTCGTCGGTCGATCGTCTATGCCGACCGGCGGGTTGTGGCGACGATCGGATTACAAGATATGGTCGTGGTGGATACACCGGATGCGACCTTGGTGTGCCCGAAGTCGCGGGCACAAGATGTGAAAAAGATCGTCGACATTCTGAAACAGCAGAAGGCGCCGGAACAGTTGGAACATCTCACCGTTCAGCGGCCATGGGGGTCTTATACGGTGTTGGAAGAAGGTCCGGGGTTCAAAGTGAAGCGTGTGACGGTCAACCCAGGTGGGCGACTCTCACTCCAAATGCACCATCAACGCAGTGAACATTGGGTCGTCATTGCTGGGACCGCGCGGGTGACCAGGGGTGAGGAGATGTTTGACTTGCAGGTTGGGCAGAGCACCGCCATTCCGGTGAAAACACAACATCGCCTGGAGAACCCAGGGTCTGAGATCGTGCATATCATCGAGGTCCAGAATGGCCCGTACCTTGGTGAGGATGATATCGTCCGCTTCAAGGATGATTATGGGAGAACGGCGAGTAGCTGACGGATAAGCTGACAGGCTGACACGATGTCAGCGTTCTTGTCCGTGAGCGTACCAGCATATTGGAGACGGCATGGCACTATTTCGCGAATATGATCTTCGAGGCATCGTCGGTACCGAACTGACGGAGGAGTTGGCTCAGCGGGTGGGGCTTGCATACGCGACTTATGCCGGCAAGCGTGGAGTCAACGCTATCAGTGTGGGTCGTGACGGTCGTCTCAGTTCTCCGGCCCTACACAAGGCCCTGCTCAAGGGGCTGCTTGCTGGTGGGCTTGATGTCGTTGATATCGGAGTGTGTTCCTCTCCGTTGGTGTATTTCTCGTTATTTACCCTCCCGATTGGCGGCGGTATCATGATCACCGGGAGTCACAATGCGGCGGAGTATAATGGGTTTAAGATTTGTCTCGGAAAAACAGCGATCCATGGAGATGAACTTCAAGAACTGCGGCGGGTGATGGAAGCGGGTATCTTCGCCTCCGGGAATGGTCAACTCTCTGAGTATCCGATTATCCCGGACTATCTGGGATACATCAAGAAAAGCTTTTCTCATATTAAGGCTGACCGGTTGCACGTCGTGATTGATTGCGGGAATGGAGCGGCGTCTCTCGTGGCCAAGCAAGCCCTTGAATTACTGGGATGCAAAGTCACGGGGCTCTATTGCGACCTGGACGGGCGTTTCCCCAACCACCATCCGGATCCCACGGTGCTTGAGAATTTGTCCGACCTGATGCAAGCGGTGAAGGCTCATGGGGCTGATGTAGGAATCGGCTATGATGGGGACGCAGACCGAATCGGCGCAGTGGATGAGCAGGGACAGGTGCTCTGGGGAGATCGTCTCTTGGTGCTGTATGCTCGAGATATTTTGGCCGAGAAGCCGGGGAGTACGATCATCTCGGAGGTCAAGGCGTCCCAAAGCCTCTACGACGACATTGCCGAGCGTGGTGGACGGGCGATCATGTGGAAGACCGGTCATTCGTTGATCAAATCGAAGATGAAGACCGAATCTGCGGTCTTGGCCGGTGAAATGTCCGGACATATGTTTTTTGCGGATCGGTATTTCGGGTATGACGACGCCGTCTATGCGTCTTGTCGGTTGGTCGAGATCTTGGCGAAAGCTCAGCAGCCGCTTTCAGGGTTGGTTGCTGATCTGCCGCAGTCGGTCGTGACGCCTGAGATACGAGTGGACCTTCCTGACACCGTCAAGTTTGAGGTGGTTGAGCGGGTTCGGACAAGACTCACTGAATACTTGCAGACCAAACAGGAGCTTGGTCTGAAGAAACTGATACTAAGAAATCTCATCACGATCGACGGGGTCCGCGCGATCTTCGATGGCGGCTGGGGGCTGATCAGGGCATCCAATACCCAGCCGGCGTTAGTGTTGCGATTTGAAGCGACGTCCTCCGTGCACCTCGATGCCATTCGAGCGTTCATCGAAGAGGAACTCGGGGAGGCCAGACGAGCGCTCGCGTGCTAAAATCCGTCCCCACTTGGAGCGGTTTTGCCTGCCTATGTGCCTGCATCGGTCGCCTTGCCGCCGTTGGAGCTGTGTTGTTGACGCTCTTGGTTTCTCCTCGAATAGCCGACGCTGAAGGATTGGGCCAACCGACACGTCCCTTCACGATCGGGGAACGGCTGACACACGAGGTGTCCTGGCTCAACCTGACTGCTGTGATTGCCATGATGGAAGTGGCTTCTACGGAAGGCACAAGGAGTGGCTCTACCAGCGCCAAGTTGATTGGGACGGCACAGTCGACACCCATCATCACGAAGTTCTTCCCTGTGGACAATCGAGTGGAGTCAGACCTGGATCTGGACACGCTGACCCCGGATCATATGACCTTCCGGCGACGCGAAGGCAAAAAGAAAGAGGATATCGAATATACGTTCCATCAAAAGGAAGGGACGGTGACGGCCGTCAGAGGAGGAACCACCGAATCCTTGCCCATTCCAGCAGGGACGCACGACATTATTTCCTGCCTGTACTACACGCGTGCGGTGTTGCCACCTACGCCGGGGGCCTCACTCAAGATGAATGTGTATCATGATAAGAAAAACCGGCCGGTTGAGGTTCGAGTCGAAGGAATCGAGACCCTCGACGGGGGCTGGGGAACAGTGGAGACGGTGCGCGTGCGCGTGATCATGCCCTTTCATGGTCTCTTCATGAATAAGGGGGACATTTATGTCTGGGTGACAAATGACGAACGAAGGACTCCTGTCCGAATGAAAGCGAAGGTCGTGCTTGGGGCTATCGTCGCGGATCTCGTTGGCGGCTGGTCAGGAGTCAGCGCTGTGAAGCCGGGCTCTTGAGTAGGAGGTTATTGTTCAGGCAGGAGAAACCCGTTATACTGAGCCGCACGATGAGACAGTTTCCCACGACATTAAGCCAGTTTATCATTCGGAGTCAGGCATCGCACCCTGGGGCGACAGGAGAGTTTTCCAGCCTGTTGACCCAAATCGGCCTGGTCGGCAAACTCATTTCCCAAGATCTTCGTCGCGCAGGGTTGATCAATATTCTCGGGACGACCGGTGAGACGAATGTTCAGGGAGAGACCGTCAAAAAGCTGGATGCCATTGCCAATGACGACTTCGTCAAAGTTTTTCAATCGAGCGAACATGTGTGTGCTCTGGCGTCGGAAGAAATGGAACAGCCTATCCTGCTGCCAAAAAATTGGCCGCACGGCAAGTATATGTTGCTCTTCGATCCGTTGGACGGCTCGTCTAATACGGACAACAATATGCCGCTCGGGGCCATTTTTTCCGTGCTCAAGTATGGACGAACCGATCAGTTGCCGACAGAATCGGATTTGATCCGTCCAGGGACCGAACAAGTTGCGGCCGGGTATCTGCTGTATGGATCGAGCACGATGTTGGTGTACACCGTCGGGCAAGGCGTCTATGGGTTCACGCTTGATCCTGACATCGGAGAATATCTGCTCTCCCACGAGCGGATCAAGACTCCGGACAAGGGGAAGGTCTATGCGGCCAATGAGGGGAATTATAACAAGTGGCCCGGCGGAGTAAGGAAGTATGTGGATTCGCTGAAGGTTAGTGATAAGGCGACGAGTCGCCCCTACAGTGCGCGGTACTCCGGCTGCTTGGTGGCCGATGTGCATCGCCTGTTGCTTGGCGGGGGGATTTACCTTTATCCGGGTGAAGTCGACAAGCCGGAGGGGAAGCTGCGATTGCTCTATGAGGCCAATCCCATGGCATTTGTGGTCGAACAGGCCGGAGGGAAAGCCTCAACCGGTATGACGAGAATTCTAGACGTGGAAGCCAAAAAGTTACACCAGCGGGTGCCGTTGATGATCGGGAGCCGTCTCGATGTTGAGCAGGCTGAGGCGTACATTCAAGGGAAACTATAGTCACTCATGGTATTGCATGTGGGAGCTGTCTGGAGGGAATTATGGGAGATCGGGTCCAAGAAATCCTGAGTTGGTACGGTAGTGACAATGCTGGGACGAAGACCAATATCGCCCGCATGTTGCGTTCTGGAAAATTGGCTGGGACCGGTAAGTTAGTCATTCTCCCGGTTGATCAAGGATTCGAGCATGGTCCGGCAAGAAGTTTTGCGCCGAACCCATCCGGGTATAACCCACACTATCACTTTCAGCTCGCCATCGATGCCGGCTGCAATGCCTATGCGGCGCCACTTGGGTTTTTGGAAGCCGGGGCCAGTGAGTTTGCGGGCCAGATTCCATTGATCCTTAAGCTGAACAATCATGACGTGTTGCATGATGACAAGGATCCGCTGCCATCAGTCACAGGAAGCGTGAATGATGCCCTGCGGTTAGGATGTTCGGCTGTGGGGTTCACCATCTATCCTGGGTCTGCCCATTGCAATGCGATGTATGAACAACTGCAGGCCATTGCTGAAGAGGCGAAGGCCAGTGGCCTCGCCGTCGTGGTGTGGTCCTATCCGCGAGGATCAGCTTTGAGCAAGGAAGGTGAGACGGCGATGGATGTCGTAGCCTACGCGGCACAGATTGCGGCGCAACTGGGTGCGCATATCATCAAGGTGAAGTTGCCGACTGCGCATTTAGAACAAGCAGCTGCCAAGAAGGTGTATGAATCGACGCAGATCCCAATTAAGACTCTGGCTGAACGGGTCAAACATGTGGTGCAAAGTTCGTTCGATGGACGACGGATCGTCATCTTCTCCGGCGGGGCCAAGAGTGAAGATAAAAACGTGTTTGAAGAGGCTCGGGGGATCCGGGATGGGGGCGGGTTTGGCAGCATCATCGGACGGAACTCTTTCCAGAGGCCGAAGGCGGAAGCCATCAAGTTTCTCCAGACGATCATGGGGATTTACAACGGCGCGATTCAGTGAGCATTTCCTGATTCACGGGTGGAAACAAGTGGATACGTATGAATCACATCGAGTTTGACCCCAAGCCCGCACAAGGCAAGAAAAACTGGGTTGTGACCGCTGCCTTGCTGACGGCCGGGATAATTATTGGGTTTGTCGTCGCTTCGGATCTTGGGTGGTTATCAAATGGCCATGCTGTGCCGGACTCATTGTCGGTTGCACCGCCGCCTCCTCCTATCCCCAGACCTGTCTCGACGGCTCCGCAGCCTATCCTGAGCGGGGGCACCCAAACATTCGTGGATATTGCCAAGTCGGTGAAGCCGGCGGTGGTCAATATCTATGCGACGAAGAGTGGACGTGGAGAAGGGTCGGGCGGGACCCCCTTTGATGATCCGCTATTTAGAAAGTTTTTCGGCGACGAGTTTTTCCGGAAGTTCGAACATCCCAAGGAGAAGAAAGAGCGAGGATTGGGGTCCGGTGTGATTGTCGATTCGAACGGGTTGATCATTACCAACAATCATGTCGTCGGCAAGGCGGATGAGATCCGTGTGACGCTCTCGGACAAGCGCGAGTTCAAAGCAAAGTTGATCGGTACTGATCCGAAGACTGATGTGGCCGTCGTGAAGATCGAAGCCGCAGGGCTTCCCAGTGTGCCATGGGCTGACTCGGACAAGTTAGAAGTGGGAGAGTTTGTCTTGGCCGTCGGCAATCCGTTCGGGCTGACGCAGACGGTCACGCTGGGAATTGTCAGTGCACTTGGACGAGCGGCTGGTATTGCTGAGTATGAGGACTTCATCCAGACCGATGCCGCGATCAATCCGGGAAACTCCGGTGGGGCCTTGGTCAATGTCCGGGGTGAGCTGGTGGGGATCAATACGGCCATATTCAGTCAAAGCGGCGGCAATATGGGGATCGGATTTGCCGTGCCGAGCAATATGGCGCAGTCGATTATGGGGCAACTCGTACAGACCGGGAAAGTTGTGCGTGGATGGCTGGGTGTCTCGATTCAGGAGTTGACGCCGGAATTGGCGTCACAGTTTGGAATCACGGAAACGAAGGGCGTGCTCGTCAGCGATGTCATGGAGGACAGTCCAGCCAAGAAGGCCGGATTTGAGCGAGCCGACGTCATTGTCGAATACGACGGGAAACCGATGGATTCACCCACGCATCTGCGCAATGCCGTCGCCCAGACACCAGTCGGGAAAAAAGTGGTCGTCAAGATTGTCAGGGACAAGAAGGCCAAAACCATCGACCTCACCATCGTCGAACAGCCCAAGTCGATGTCTCAAAGCGGCGAGGACGACGGAGGCGAATCAGCAACCCCGACAGGGGTGTTGTCTAGCCTTGATATCCGCGACCTGACGGAAGAGTTGGCAAGCCGCTATGGATTGAAGTCGAGCGAGCGTGGTGTGGTGATCGTTCGAGTGAAGCCGGGTAGTACGGCTGAAGAGTTGGGTGTTCGTGAAGGTGATATCGTGCTGGAAGTTAACCGGCAAAGCGTGACCTCAGTCAAGGCGTTTGAGCGGGTTGCAAGCAAGCTTCCCAAGGATCAGGCCGTGTTGCTTCTGCTCAAGCGGCAGGGTCGGACGATTTATCTTACACTTCGCCCATGATCTGTCAGGCTCACGTGATCTACCTGGTCCATCTAGTATGTTTGGTTGAATAAAGCCACCCGGATGAACCGGCAAACCAGATGGACCAGACAGGCGCGCGTCCTTGTCAGACTCAGTTAGCCGTGGCCATCGTCCCTGCCGCAGGACGAGGCCTTCGGATGGGTGGTGCCGTTCCCAAGCAGTTTTTGGCCTTGGGCGGTGAACCCTTGGTCGTCCACTCGCTTCGTGTCCTTCAGCGCTCTCCTGCCATTGATCAGATTATCTTAGCTGTGCCGCAGGTTGATCTCGACTATTGTTTGAATGATCTTGCCGTCCGGTTCGGATTCTCAAAAATCAGGCGGGTGGTGGCTGGTGGAAAGGAACGACAGGATTCTGTTCGGCATGCCCTGGAACATGTGCCTGAAGACACACGGATTGTGGTCGTGCATGATGCGGTACGCCCGTTTCTGACGGAACAGATGGTGGCTGAGGTCGTGGAAGCTGCACGGCGCGAAGGAGGGGCGATTATCGCGTTACCGATGCGTGATACTGTCAAACAGGTTGGAAAGGAACATCGGATTGAACGGACCGTTGATCGACAACCGCTCTGGTTGGCTCAGACACCGCAAGCATTCCGGCGAGATCAATTGTTGAATGCCCACCGGAAGGCTCATGCGGAGGGTGTGCATGCAACAGATGATGCGTTTTTGTTTGAGTGGGCTGGACACCCGGTCGTCGTGGTGGAAGGGAGCGGAGAAAATATCAAGGTGACGAGACCGGAGGATATGGTAATCGGTGAAGCGATTTTGGCCTCGCGTCGATCAGGTGACAGGAAAGGGGTCGTATGAAGAAAGGGTCTCGCATTGGCTATGGTTACGATGTTCATCCACTCGGACCGGACCGTAAATTGATATTGGGTGGAATTGAAATTCCGCACACGAAAGGGTTGCTCGGCCATTCTGATTCGGATGTCCTTGTTCATGCCGTGTGCGATGCTTTGTTGGGTGCTATGGGGGAAGGGGATCTCGGTCGGCATTATCCTAGCTCTGACCCCAAGTATAAAGGGATCTCCAGCTTGAAGTTGTTGGAAGATGTCATGACAAAACTTCAGGCCAAGGGGTACCAGATAGGCAATATCGATACGGTCGTTGTGGCTCAAGCTCCTCGCCTCGGCCCGCATCTCTCCGCGATGCAGAAGAAGATTGCGGAGACGGCCGGTCTTGACCCTGACCTCGTCAACGTGAAGGTCAAGAGCGGGGAGGGACTCGATGCGGTCGGTCACGAAGAGGGGATGATCGCCCACGCTATCTGCATAATCGAGCCATCCTAGTGCCGTAGAATACACCGGTGATGTTGGCACACATCAAACAAGACCTTCAGGCGGTCTTTGATCGAGATCCAGCGGCGACCAGCAAGCTGGAGGTCATCCTTACGTATGCAGGTTTTCATGCGTTGCTCGCGTATCGCATCTCTCATCGACTGAAGTCGATGGGAGTGCCATTCTTCCCGCGAGCGATTTCTCAGCTGGCTCGTTGGCTCACCGGTGTTGAGATCCATCCTTCGGCCAAGATTGGGACGGGGTTTTTCATCGACCACGGTATGGGTGTGGTGATCGGGGAGACGGCAGAGATCGGTGACTACGTGACGCTCTTTCAGGGTGTGACGTTGGGAGGGACAGGCAAAGAACGAGGTAAGCGACATCCGACCTTGGGAAATCACGTGGTTGTAGGCGCTGGGGCCAAGATTCTCGGCGGGATCACGATCGGTGACAATGTGAAGATCGGGGCCAATTCTGTCGTCTTGAAGAATGTTGCGGCCAATTCGACGGTGATCGGTGTCCCGGGCCGCGTCATCAAATCCCAGGGCGAGCGCTTGCCTGATGCCACAATGGATCAAGTCGATTTACCGGATCCCATCAGTGACCGCTTCATTGCATTGGAGCAGGAATTGATTGAGCTTCGGAAGAAGCTCGAAAATCAGGATAAACCTCGCCGCCAATAGTTGATCGTACCGTCGGGCAGTGTGCTGATGGAATGACCTCGGCGCGGCATTCTGCCGCGCCGGATTACTGCAGCTTATGCAGACAGGCAATCACTCATAAATTTCTTCCGCTCGTCGCCTTTCAACTGCTTTTCACCCGCCTCCTTATTGCACGTCTTCATCTTATTCTGCTGACTGTCCTTGCCGCCTCCGCTTTTCCCGGATTTGGCGGAAAGGCATTCCTTCATAAACGCTTTCCGCTCGTCACCTTTCCCTTCGCCAAACCCTTTTGCGTTTGCCTGTTCATTGCAGGCCTTCATCTTATTCTGTTGCTCCGGCGCAGCCATGGCGAGCGGAGCCGCTCCAAGGGTAAACGCAAACAATGCCAGCGTGAGGGTGTGTAGAACCTTCTGCATGTTGGATCTCCTTTATAGATAAGAGGTGAGGTGCATGACGGGGGCATCATAACAGAGAAGTACGTACGCGTCATTAGGAGAGAGTTGAGTGTATTGGTCGGAGACAGGATGCTGGGGAGGTTGGTCGGGGGGCGTAGGCAGGGGCTCCGGTTCATTTCTTCGAGCGAAAGGTTCAAGGCGAACCAAATGATAGGGTGGAGCTCAGTTCTGTCTGGAATGTAAGAGATCATTGTGCTTGTGGTCTGTGGGGTGAAAGGGTGATTTCTCCTTGAGAAAAGGATATGCTGTGCGCCCAACACGAACAGCACAGTTCTATCCATGAGGTCTGTCCTGGTGTGCCTTCCCGAAAAGAAGAAAGGCCGGTTATGAGTTCAACCCCCGCGGTTATGCCAGTGCGCCAGTTTCGGAACTTGCTTATGTCGGAGCAGCTGGAGTTCATCTGTGAAGCCCATAACGGCCTCAGTGCAAAGATCGTTCAAGAAGCCGGCTTCAAAGGTATCTGGGCCAGTGGTCTCTCCATCTCGGCTCAATTTGGTGTGCGTGATAACAACGAGGCCAGCTGGACCCAGGTTTTGGACAATCTGGAGTTCATGTCCGATGCGGCCACGATTCCTATCCTGCTCGATGGTGATACAGGATACGGCAACTTCAATAATATGCAGCGGTTGGTTCGCAAGCTGGAGCAACGGCGTATTGCTGCCGTCTGTATCGAAGACAAGTTGTTCCCCAAAACGAATAGTTTTATCAAAGGGGATGCCCAGCCGATGGCGGATATGCAAGAGTTTTGCGGCAAGATCAAGGCCGGCAAAGATGCACAGACCGACCCAGACTTTTGCATTATCGCCAGAGTGGAAGCCTTCATTTGTGGCTGGGGGCTTGCGGAGGCGCTGCGTCGGGCCGAAGCTTATCGCCAGGCCGGTGCAGACGGGATTCTCATCCATAGCGCGCTGTCGGTGCCCGATGAAATTCTGTCGTTCAAACAAGAGTGGGGCAATCGATGCCCCGTCGTGATCGTGCCGACGAAGTATTATGCGACCCCGACCGAGGTGTTTCGACAGCATGGGTTTTCGATCGTCATTTGGGCCAATCACCTGCTTCGGGCTGCCGTGGCGGCTATGCAGAAAACAGCATCAACCCTCAAGGAACAGGAACATCTACTATCGATCGAGGATAAGGTGGCTCCCGTCGCCGAGATCTTCCGCTTGCAAAATGCGGCGGAGCTGCAGGACGCCGAAGACCGTTATCTTCCTCGGGGGGCAGAAAACACCGGGGCGATTGTACTGGCTGCCTCGCGTGGCGAGGAACTCCGGGAATTGACCGAACATCAGCCGAAGACGATGGTCAAGATTCAGGGGACACCGATTCTTGCCCACATCGTGGATGCCTATAACGCTGTAGGGATCAAGGACATCACGGTCGTCCGTGGTTATAAGAAGGAATCGGTCAATTTGCCCAACCTGAGGTATTTGGATAACGATGATTTTGCCGACACCGGTGAGTTGGATTCACTGCAGAAAGCCTTCCGCATGCTGAATGGTCCGTCAAAGGACCTGATTGTTTCGTACGGAGATGTGTTGTTCAATAAATATATCCCGCAGGCACTCTGTCAGGAGAACGAGGACTTCGTGATCTTCGTGGACAGCGATTGGCAGAATCAAAGCAGCTATGTGCGCCTCGGCGGCTTTGTCGAATGCTCCTTGCCGAATTCGAAGAAGGCCTTTAATGCCAAGGTCTATTTGAAGCAGCTCGGGAATACGGTGGGGAGAGAACAGACCCACGGAGTTTGGATGGGGTTTCTGAAAGTTTCTCCTGCCGGAGCGGCTCAACTTCAGACCATTCTTTCGACGATGATGACCGATCCTGTGAATCGAAAAGCTGGTATCCCTCACCTGTTACAAGAATTGCTGAAGCGACAGCAGCCGATTCGCGTGTTGTATACCGTGGGGCATTGGCTCGATATCAATAGTCTGGACGATGTGGTTCAGGCAGGGAATTTCTGAGCGGCGCATGCATGTATGTGCCGTTCCACCCGCACTGTTTTCAGATTCATGCTTCACCATTGCTAACAGAAGTTTGTTTCGCGGCAACGCAGAGCTGAACAATCGCCCTGTATGGAGCGTCGGGCATGTTGAATCCACAAGAATTTGTTGAGTGTCTCAAGCGGCATGGCGTTGAGTTTTTCACGGGAGTGCCGGATTCACTTCTCAAGGAACTCTGCTCCTGCATTGCTCATACCAGTCGGCCTAGAGCGCATCTCATCGCTGCCAACGAAGGTGGAGCCGTGGCTCTGGCGATTGGGTATCATCTCGCAACGAGGAAAATCCCCCTTATTTATTTGCAAAACTCTGGGTTGGGCAACGTCGTCAATCCACTTTTGTCGCTCGCGGATGAAGAAGTATATTCCGTTCCGATGCTCTTTGTCATTGGATGGCGCGGTGAGCCAGGGGTGCACGATGAACCTCAACATAAGAAGCAAGGCCGAGTGATGGTTCCCATGCTTGAGGCCATGGAAATTCCTTATTCGGTACTGGGGGCGGACATGGATCAAGCAGAGACCATCGTAAAAGATGCAGTGGCCCATGTCCGAAAGACCAGTGGCCCCTTCGCATTGGTGATCAAGAAAGGAGCCTTTACGGCATATGCAGCACCTCGGCTAGAGAAGGCAGACTTTGCGCTGTCCCGAGAGCAGGCGATCCAGCAGGTGGTTGATGTGCTCGATGAGCAGGATGTCGTGGTCTCTACAACTGGTATGCCCTCTCGAGAGCTCTATGAATACAGGCGCAAACGGGGCCATGGTCACCATCGGGATTTCCTCACTGTCGGTGGTATGGGACATGCCTCGCAAATTGCACTGGGGATTGCGCTTCAAGAGCCAGAACGGTCTGTGTATTGTCTTGATGGAGATGGGGCACTCCTGATGCATATGGGAGGGGTGGCCTTGGTCGGAACACTCAAGCCGAACAATTTTAAGCATATTGTCTTGAACAATGGTGCTCATGACTCAGTGGGTGGGCAACCGACTGTGGCTCTGGATATCGACGTCCTGAGTATCGCTCGTGCGGCTGGGTATGAGCGAGTGGCCAGGGCTCGAACACAATCAGAATTGCAGGCGTGTCTTCAGGAGCTCAAAGGCTTGCCGGGACCAAGCCTCTTGGAGATTCAGGTCCGGTGCGGAGCGCGGAAAGACTTAGGACGTCCGGAAACGACCCCAATTCAGAATAAGAACGCCTTTATGGATTTTCTTGAGTCTGCTCGGTAGGTGGTGCAAGAGTTTGGGCACATCTGGGTGGTCATCAACCGGCGCAGACGGCTGGAGATGATCCAAATATGCTTCTAGTGCTCGTGCGAGGGCAGTTGTGGAGCTCAACATCTTCCGCGGAATAGCTTGCTCGTCATCACGTCGTTCCATTCTACGGATACGCTCATGGCCTGTCGAAACTGCCTCAGCCATAATCAACTCGCACCAAAAATAATCCCTGCGGCGGAGCGGTCTTCCCGGCAGCTGAGCGATCACGGGCATTGAGGATGGCTGTGAGGCTCTCTGCCCGGCGCTTGCCCAGGCCGATTTCCAAAAGGGTGCCGACAATTGAGCGGATCATTTGCTTGAGGAACCGATCAGCATAGACTTCGATCCGTAGCCGATGGCCTTCGCGAACTACCGTGAATCGCTGGAGATGACAGATGGGGTCATTATTGTCGGTTGGCTGTGTCTGGAACGAAGAAAAGTCGTGGACTCCAATAAAAGTATTTCCGGCGGTACTCATGGCGACGTCATCAAGGGGCTGGTGAATATGCCACCAATAGGCTCGCTCAACTGCTGGACGCTCTGGCCGATTGAGGATGTGATATTCATACAGTTTGCCCTTGGCTGAGTGCCTGGCATGGAACGAGTCGGGCATGAGCTCAACTGATCTGACCACAATACTCTCCGGAAGGTGTGCATTCAGCGCTCTGGTCCATTGACGAGGTGTCATGTCACGGTCGATACGGAAGCTCGCGACCTGGCCTAGGGCATGCACGCCTGCATCGGTCCGTCCCGCACCGATGACCGGCACAGTGATTTGGGTCACACCGAAGATCGCCGTCTCAACGGCTGCTTGAATGGTCGGCTGATCGGGTTGACGTTGCCAGCCGGCATAGGCTGTGCCGTCATATTCAAGCGTGAGCTTTATGGTGGACATAGTTCGACTAGGAACTGGAGCGAACGTGTGAACTTAGCGTATATCAGACTTGCCGGCCGAGAGGAAAGCGACAATACCCTGGTAGAGCGATTGAGCAACATCCTGGACGAATACAGGTTTTTTGAGGAGCTCTTCTTCTGCGGGGTTTGAAATATAGGCAATCTCCGCCAAAATGCTGGGCATGCTCGTGAATCTCAAGACATAGAAAGGGGCGGTCTTGACGCCATGATCGTCGACTTCATAGTGGCCATTCATTTGAGCCACCATGGCGGCTTTGGCATTCCAGGCGAGCTCGAGCGATTCCTCGATCTTCTTCGTTGTTAAAAGATCTGCCACGAGGTATTCCCACCCAACTCCCGTGTTGCTGATGGGTGTTCCGTTTTCTCGTGCCGCCACCTCCAGCGCCCGGTGATCCTTGGCTTCCCCAAAGTGATAGATCTCTATGCCTTTCACTGTGCGTACGGGGTGGGAGTTGACATGGATGGAGACAAACAGATCAGCCTCGTTGCTGTTCGCAAATCGAGCTCGTTCCTCTAATTCCACGAAGACATCCCGGTCACGGGTCATCAATACTCGTACCCCGGGGTGCTTACTCAAGAGTTTTCGGAGTTGAAGCCCTACCTTGAGCGTAACGTCCTTCTCCTCGGTCTTTTGACTCCCCCGAGCACCTGGATCTTTTCCTCCGTGGCCTGGATCGATCACAATGGTGGTGTACCCCTTGGTCCGTGGAGTAATAGGCTGAGGGGCCGTAGGGGCGACACGTTTTGGGGTCTCTTGAGGGGCGTTTGCCGGGTTAAGGCCTTGTTCTATGGGAAGCGTGACATCGATGACTACCCGTGGCGGGTCGGATAAAATGAAGTGCTTATACGATTGGAACGACGTCGTGGGGAGGGAGATGGCTACGGTGTGAGGGGCGACTTGAGTGACCATAAAGGGTGTGGGGATTGTTCCGTCCGTGGCTTTGCCCCGTACTGTTTGGCTGAGCCAGGCGTCAGGGAGTGCAATGAGCACCCGGCTTGGATCCTCGACGTGCTGTTCGATGACTCTCGTCGGACGATCGAGGTCCAGGACGAGCCTGATTTTCTCAGGACTGGTCGTCGCACGGATGTTACGGATTGTGACCGGGGCGAGGGAAGCGGCCGTCCCTCTGACATGGCTCTGTTTCGATCCCTGTATCGACAGCGTCCGAGGTGTGTTGGATGACCAAGCCAAAGCTTGGGGAGCCATCGCAGTGGAAAGGAAGAAGAGGGTGCCAGCTACGGTGAGCGTGAGAGGCTTGAGTGAAAACAGCCAGGGCGCTCGTTCTTGCATGGACCCTTTGTGGCCCCTTTTCAGTGGTAGATGATGAGAAACTATTCTCAGATGTCTGCCGCCTTGTCAAGAACTACGCCAGTTGGATCGACGAGGGCCACGGTGACGGTCAGTTGAACGATATGGTAGCGTGACCTCTATGCCGACTCATCTGATTATTGATGGGTATAATCTTCTATCTGCCGGGGGCCGACTGAGCGGACAGCTTGAGTCGGCCCGCGAACGACTGCTGTATGATTTGGCGAGCTACCGACATCGCAAGCATCATCATATCACTGTCGTGTTTGATGGGTGGCAGCAGGGCCACCCATCGGAGCAGCGGGAACACCGTTCGGGCATGCAGGTGATCTATTCAAAGCGGGGGGAGCGAGCCGATCAGGTTATTCAACGACTGGCCCGGGAGTATGGACCTGACTGTGCCGTAGTCAGCTCTGACCATGAAATCGCATGCGCGGCTCGGGCTCATGGGGCCTTTGTCATGGGAGCTCAGGAGTTTGCTTCCAAACTACGGGCATCATCGCTCCCAAGTGGAAGCGTGCCGCACAAAGAGCTGGATACAGGAGAGGACTTTACGGTACGGCGTGGACCGGAGAAAAAAGGCAATCCGAGAAAGCTTCCCAAGTCTCAACGGCAGCGTGACCGGCACCTTAAGCGATTTTGAACAACTGTTTCGCGTTGGTGCTGGTCCGTTTGCCGATTTCCTCAAGGGGGATCGTGTGGAGAGAGGCCAGCTGTTGTGCCACCTGTGAGACGTAAGCCGGCTCGTTGCGTTTGCCGCGGTAGGGAACCGGTGTCAGGTACGGGCAATCGGTTTCAATTAATACACGGTCAAGGGGTGTATTCTTGGCGATATCACGGAGCATCGTGGCATTAGGAAATGTGAGGATGCCCGAAAAGGATAGATAGAATCCAAGATCCAACGCATCTTTCGCCAGCCAGGCATCTCCGGAAAAGCAGTGGAAGACCCCGCCGACTTCTGACGCCTTTTCTTCCTTCAAAATAGTAATTGTGTCCTCTTGCGCCTCCCTCGTGTGAATAATCACAGGGAGTTTGAGTTCGCGTGCGAGCTGGACCTGCTCACGAAACCGCTCGCGTTGTTCCTTCGGGGAGGAGTGGTTGTAGTGATAGTCCAATCCTATCTCGCCGTAGGCCACAACCTTCTTATTGAGCGCGAGCTGACGAAATTCGTGATACCAATCGTCGTCGATGTGTTTGACCTCGTGTGGGTGGACGCCGATTGAGGCATAGACGAAAGGATAGCGTGTGGCAAGCGTCACGGCTGCTTGGCTGGTGGCCAAATCGCAACCGATGGTGAGGAACGCCTCAACACCGGCCTCTCGTGCTCGGGCAATCATGGCCTCTCGATCGTCGTTGTAGCGGGCGTCGTCTAAGTGAGTATGAGTATCAATCAACATTTGTATATCCTACCACGAGGTGATCGCGTGACCTACATATCTGTGTGAGGGAATCAGGGAGAAGAGCGCTCAGGAGACCGGCTTGGGTGTGATGGCTGCGGCGAGCTCGTTCAATAATTGTTCAGTTTCGCCCCAACCCAGACAGGCATCGGTAATGGAGACACCGTGCTGAAGGGCCACGCCTTGCTTCCAGGCCTGTTTGCCGGGGTTCAAATTGCTTTCGAGCATGAGCCCCATGATGGTCTGGCGGCCTTCGCGGAACTGCCGCAACACCTCTTGGGCGACGAATCCTTGGCGGGTGTGATCTTTCTTCGAGTTGTCGTGCGAACAATCGATCATGATGGGACGGGCAATGTCTTCTCCTGCGACGGCCGCTTCGGCTTTGGCGACGTGTTCTGCTTCGTAGTTGGTTTTTCCACCTCCGCCACGGAGCACGATATGGCGATCGGGGTTGCCCATGGTTCTGATGATGGCTGTTTGTCCATCGGCATTGATGCCAACGAAATGATGTGACGTGCGGGCGGATGTCATGGCATTGACGGCGACATGGAGACTGCCCTCGGTGCCGTTCTTAAACCCAACCGGCATAGAAACTCCGCTGGCCATTTCTCGATGGGTTTGGCTTTCGGTCGTACGGGCTCCGATGGCCGCCCAACTGATGAGATCGGCGACGTACTGCGGACTGATCGGATCCAGCAGCTCTGTCCCGCAGGGGAGACCCAATTGATTGATCTTGAGGAGAATGGCCCTCGCTAACTCCACTCCCGTTGCGATATCGCAGGTCCCGTCGAGATGTGGGTCATTGATGAGGCCCTTCCATCCGACCGTGGTTCTCGGCTTTTCAAAGTAGGTCCGCATCACGATCAGGAGTCGGTCACGCAGGGCATCAGCAACAGGTTTCAGCTTAGCGGCATATTCGTATGCGGCATTGGGGTCATGAATCGAGCAGGGGCCCACGATGACCAGAAGCCGGTCGCGGTCTTGCCCATGAAGAATGCGGCGAATCGCTTCTCTGGTTTCCACGACGAGCGCCGCAGCCTGATCAGTAATCGGGAGTTTGGTCTTGATGGCGCGGGGAGAGGGCAGCGCTTTAATCTCGATAACGTGTTGATTGTCGATCGGTCTATTCATGGTCTGCTATGCAGTATATGGCTCGGTTCTCAATAGGAACTTGCCTTGAGGGGGCAACATACTAACGAATCGTAGCAGAAAAGTCCATATCGGTTACGCGGGAGTGAATTAGGTGCCATCATGACGCCCGGTCTTGGTGGTTCTTGCAATTCTGACTGATGGGTGCCTATTCTACGGCCATGTTTTTGAGAAGGTTTAGATATCTCTTCCCGTTCCTCCGCTTAGGAGTGGCGGTGGGGATGATTTGTCTCATCCTGGGGCTGGCGCCTTTTGCCGTGGCTCAGGATGTTCACCATGAATTGGCCGCTGCCGATACGGATGGCCATGAACATTCGGATACCGACATCTGTCAGTGGGTTCAGCATCATATTGCCGGGTCGGTTGATCTGGACGTTCCGCGATTGGCTGTCTGTGATGTTGTTTGGCAGCAGGCGCCTCCGTCCGATTCCATCCTCCTCTCAGCGGTCCTCTCACTCGTTGGTCCTTCCCGCGCTCCTCCACACGTATAGCTGAGCGAGCATATCCAGCAGGCAGGATGGGTTGAGTGGCCACGCGGTCTGCGTACGGCTGTTCTGCCTCTCCTGTTTTATCATCAGTGGGTTTGTGAGCGAGGAGGGATATGATGTATTCGTTCATGAGACGTGTGTTGAATGGGACGATTCGATTGACGGTCGCCGCAGTCATATGTGGAACGTGTTCCATCAGCTACGCTGAGGATCGAGAGTCGACCAAGACGATCAAAGGGGTTGTCCAAAATCAGGACCTTCGGCGGGTGCCGCAAGCGGTCATCGAAGTCAAGAATCAAGAAGGAGATATCATTTCGTCCGGGGTGTCGAATGATGCCGGAGAGTTCAAGGTGACTGTCCCTGAGGAGGGCACGTATTCCGTCAGTGCTGTACAGGAGACCTATCGGAGTGAATATGTGGTGCTGGCGTTGGGAGAAGAACCTCTGAAACCAGTCACTCTGACCCTTTCCAAGACCAAAGAGGTGTCGCTGGAGGTCGTGGCACCCTTGCCGCCGATCAACACCAAGGCGTCCAGCGAGACCTACTCACTCAGTCGGAAGGAAATCGATATTCTTCCACGAGGCAACAACAACGACTTACACGACGTGTTGCTGACGATTCCTGGCGCGGCCTATGGA
>JAHBWQ010000048.1 GCA_019636915.1 Nitrospira sp.
GTTGCTGGCCTCGGAAGTCGGCTGTGACGGGGTGGTCGCGTCCGGTGAAGAAGCTACGGCACTCCGCCAGAAAGTTGGGCCTCATTTTACGATCGTCACACCGGGTGTCCGGCCAGCCGGCAAAGGGGTTGATGACCATGCTCGTGCGACGACCCCCACGCAAACCATTGCCGCTGGGGCGGACTATCTGGTGATCGGTCGACCCATTCGTGATGCGGCTGATCCTGCTGCGACCGTTACTGCGATTCTGGCGGAGATGCAAGCGGCATTTGATGCACGGGGGTAGTAGGAGCTGGCTTGCGGTCACAGTCGGCCCTTTGTTAATATCTCCCTTCCTCAAGTCTGCATGGTGGGTGTAGCTCAGTTGGTTAGAGCGCCGGATTGTGGATCCGGAGGTCGCGGGTTCGAAACCCGTCATCCACCCCAATACAACTACTTAGAGTCTCTTCCAGCCGCATAAACAGCGGCGATTCAATCAAGCACTTCCAGAGAGTCAGTAGCCTGCTACACCGCTGCTACACTCTTGGAGGTGTGTTTGTCTACATTCCTTCCTCGAAAACGGACCTCATTCTATACTCGTGTGGTCATCCCTGGGCGCGTGCGGAGCTACTTCAAAGACAGGCGGGAAGTCTGGAAGTCGCTTCGTACCAGTGACAGGGCTGAGGCTGAGTGTCGGTCTCTTGAATGGCAAGCCCAAGGGAAGCGGATCTTTCGGACGCTACGCCTACACGGTGATCACATGACCAAGCGCCAGATAGAAACCCTCGTCTCTCGTTGGCTGGACGACGCGTTGGACGAATCTGAGGACGCCAGGGCTATCAGGCCACTTAACGGGGACGCCATTGAGGATTTGCAGGGCGGGATGTCGTACCACTTCGATGGATATCAGGAAGCCTTAGTCTCGGGTGATTATCGAGGAGTCACTAAGGAAGCCGATGAATTGCTGCAGGCTGCCGGTCTCCCGTTGTTGGATCATGCAAGCCTGGACTTCGCAAAACTCTGCCGTCGTCTCCTTCGGGCAAAGATTGAGTATCTGAGGATAGAATATGATCGATGGGAAGGCGAGTATAGGGACGACCACCTAAAGGGACGAGGCCGTGTAGAAGACAAGTCAGAAGTCACAGAAGTACCACCAAGTCTTCCGTTCACCGTGGTTCTCGACAAGTACCTTGTGGCCAACCCACGGCCAGCACGGACGGCTGACCCACTGAAGGCTGAGTTCGGGAGGTTCCTTGAACTACTTGGAGGGGACAGGCCGATAGCCACGATCACCCGGGCCGAGTGTGTGCGCTACAAAGAAAGCCTCCAAGCCAATCGGAAGCTCTCACTGATCACCTGTATCAAACACCTCTCGAACCTCAATACCATGCTCAAGTGGGCCAGCAATCACGACTACCTTCCTGCTGGCTTCCCATCTCCAGCACAAGGCCTCGGTCCCAGTAAGCGACAAGCGAAGAAACAGGCAGTGAAACGGCGACCATTCACCACCGAGGAGTTGTTGACGGTCTTAGGCTCAAGGGAGTTCCTGGCTCAGAAGACAGACCAGCCGGAACGGTATTGGGTCGTCCTGCTGCTGCTGTTCCAGGGATGCCGACGGGAAGAAGCCGCCCAGCTCTACCACAAGAATCTTCTAGAGGTTGACGGTACTTGGGTGATCAACATCACCGACGAGGAGCCAGACCAAACCCTGAGGTACCCCGAGAGTAATCGGCGAAAGGTCCCGTTACATTCCGCCCTCGTCAAGCTCGGTTTCCTCTGGTACGTCCAATCGATCAAGAAGACGGGACATCCCCGAATATTTCCACAGCTCACCCGTAAAGGGAACAATGGCTATGCCGATCCGATAGGCAAATGGTTCGGGCGGTTGGTGACTGGTGTAGGTCTGACTGATCCACGGTTAGTGATTCATAGCTTTCGACGGGGCATGATCACGGCCTTACACAGCGCAGGCGTCCCAGTCAACATCGCCGAGGTAATCACCGGCCATTCAGCGGGAACGGTTCACGCTGAGTATGTGCATAAAGAGCTGATTTCAATGAAGACGCTGCAAGACGCGCTTGAGAAGGTGCAGTTTCCTGAGGTGGTGAAGCTGTTATCGATCGTCCGATTTGAAGACGTTTGATTGCAGAGCCTCGGGAGTGAACTTGGTACTGTGTCAAATTATGCAGTACTCTCAGTATCCTGCGTTCTTTAACTTGGCATATCCCTGACAGCCTTCTTCATCTTTCAAATCGCAAGCCTTCCCGAAATACTTGAGTGCGTCGGCACTATTTTGTCTGACTCCCACCCCAGCTTGAAACGCCAATCCGAGATCGGTACAGCCCGGAGCATTTCCCCCTTCACACGCTTTCCTGAATAAGTCCACGGCTCGGAAATAATCCTGTTTGACACCATCACCTTTCGCATACACGAGGCCAAGGTTTCGGCAACCCGAGCTCCGAGGACTTTCCCCCTCACAGGCTTTCCTAAATAGACCCACGGCTTTCGTAGGGTCTCGTGGGACCACACGGCCCTCACTATACATCGAGCCAAGACTGTTACAGCCCTCTAACGCTCCACCATCACAGGCCTTCTGGTAGAGTGCCGCGGCTTTCGTTTGGTCCTGAAGGACTCCTCGTCCCTCATCATACATGAAGCCAAGAGTGGTACAGCTTATTGCTATTTCTCCATCACATGCCTTTCTAAACAATGTTGCCGCTCGAAAATCGTTCTCCTGTACATCTTTAGCAACTAAAGCCATGCCATACTCAAAACAACCTAGGGTATCGCCTCCATTACACGCCTTTCCGAATAGGAAGGCAGCTTTGGCTTCATCACGCTTCTCTCCTAGCCACCCCCAGAAATAGATGGTTCCGAGCCTTGCACAAGATCTTAAAATTCCTTCTTCGCACTCGGCCTGCAACTGTTGTGGATTGGCCGCCTTCTCTGTCGCACGCGAGTTGCTAGGGGCAGCACGAATCATCGTGCGAGCCTCTGCAAGGTCTTCACGCCGGTCAAGATCCAGAGCCCCGCTTTTCACAACATTCGTCACATTCGTGCAGAATAGAATTGGGTCGGGTTCACCATTAATAGTCTCTTTGGCAAGTTTATAGCCAGCACGATCGAGTCGGTCTTTCTGGTCGTTCGATAAATCTCCATTGAGGCGTAATGCTGATATTACCTGCTCCATGAACCGTTTGTTTCTCACATTCCAATCTTTTGCCGCTTCTAAAAGAGGCTTATTGGCGGCAACGTGCTCATTGCAATACGCGGCAATTCCAGGCACAAAGACTGACGCGCCCATCATCCGCAATGCAGCATCACGAACGGTCAGCTTCTCTTGTGCAACGGCGTGGAGCGGGAGACTCGATGTAAGCAGAGTGGGGGGAGGTTTACCGCGTGAAGGTTCGATCGATACGTTTGGCTTGTCTGTACCGCTTTCGCCATTCCCCGAAGCTACGTCACCACGTGTCAACGAGATCCCTTTACACTCTATGTCTCGAGGATCCCCGTCTGGATTTACAACCACTACACGACATAAGCGGCGCCGGTTTTTGGCTTCTGGATACTCTCGGTACAACCTCTCTAGAAACGCATGTTTGACAGATCCCGACTTGTTCTCCCATCGCAGTCGATATTCCTCAAGCTTAAATTCTACCCATCCCTCAGGTTCGGTCAGAACACCTAAACGAACGAAATAAGCAAACCAAGTCATGTAGCCGTTAAGCGCAACGTCGAGGCCTTTCTCATCCTTGATGCCAGTACTCTTGGCGTACGGAGTCAACCCACCGCTACAGCCCGCAAGCAGACACGAAACGAAAACCGCAAGAAGTACTTTCTGACTCATGATGTGGATCTGCCTCGTTCGCTCTACTATTACCGCGAGGCCGCTGAGCGATAACTGCCGTTAGGAAAAGCGTAGCAGATTATAGAAAAATCGCTACGCTCACTGGGCTCGCGCTCTATGGCACTCTTCAGGCGAGCCTTATGTCACACGTGTTACTTGGACTCTCTACGAATCGTCCCGCTGACCAACTTCACCACCCGCTCTTCTTCGTTCTCCTTGATCACCTTTCCAACCTCCTTGGTCACTGGTGCTAGACCCGTCGGTGTGGCGCTGACCACGGGGACATGGCCAGGGAGATATTTCACCGGCTCCCCACCAAGCCAATCCGTCCTGGTCGTGCCGTTGCTCGACACACTAACCTTCTCATCTCGGGTGTGCTTGACCACTTCCACGGTAACGGGTGTCGCGGCTTTCCGTGCTTCGGCTAAATCGGTCTCGAGCTGTTCGATGTAGTCATTCATGGTTGGTTATTTCCTTGGGGTTAGACGGTTGAAAATATCGAGGGCGATACAAAACACTTGGGCGATGATTACGAGGTACAGACTCAGAGCGATACCCATGTTCAATGGTCCTCCCTCATGGCACCACCGACGGAGACCCCATGCCGGGGTTTCTTGGCGGGTGGCTTCGGTTCATAGAATCGCTTTTGATAGTCGGCCTTGAGGGTGTCGAGTTCTAGCCGGAGGCGGTTGACCATCTCTCGTAGGGCACCCACGGTTTGGTCGAGGTGGGTCACGACGTCCAGGAGGGCTTTAAGATCTTGGGGGTCTGGTTTGGGTTTGAAGAAGTTCATGGGTTCCTTTGCTTGTTGCTTGTTGGTTATGGGTGTTGTCCATGACGTTGCCCTGAGACGTTGTAGGCCTGCGAACTCACTTCGCTCGCCTGGAGGCCGGGTTGACTCAGGGTTGGTCATGGGGGGGGGGGGCATGGGTTGACACATACAGGGGACACCCCGAAGCGTCCGGGTCTAGTCGAGGAGGTGTTTATCGGTTGGGTTGTGATCGAGCCGAGGTGTTGAGGTTACTCCTCACTCATCCTCGCGGGGAACACCGTTCGGGCTGCTCATGTCCTCTACCGTGTGTTGCCGCACAACCTCTTGGAACTTTTCGCGGTATTTCTTAGAGGACACGTATATTTCCACCAGCCGACGCAAAGCCTGATCTTTCTCTATCGCCTTCATTAGACGTTCGTTGTGCGCCCTCTCCATATCCTCAAATGTTTTAATGTCTTTGGCTTCCATCGTCTCTCCCTCCCTCTATTTTCATCATAAAGGAGGGTCAAGGCGCTGTCTGCTAAAGCTTGTGTTTCTTCTCGCTCAATCGTCGGTGGGGCCTATAGCATCGAACCTGGGGCCTTTAATTTTCCAGGCGGTCTCGACGGGTAGTTTTTGAGGCGCTTTATCGGAGGTGGGGCCTTTAACTTTACCCCTAAGTCATTTCAAAACCGGGGGAATTTGTTATCGGCCCCACTATAGGCTGTTTGTTGTGGGTAGTCATAGGGAGAAATCCCCCTACACCTCCTCTCATAGCCTGTGTTGTAGGTGTGTTGTAAGAGTGGTTGAAGAGCTGTTGAGGGGTATCGAGAGTAGGGGGAATAGCTACTCTTAAGCGGCGACCTGAGTTGGATTCGGCATGGTCACCCGAACGACCCCTTCCATCCCGACCTCTTCCCTGAAGACCTGTTCCATGATGGCCTTCGTTTCCTGCACTCGGTGCGTAGGAACGTAGATCGCATCGTGTACAGGTAGCCCGGTGATCCCCAAGGTATTGAGGCGTAGCAGGATCATGGTCATGATCTGGCTCTCTTGAAAGAAGAGGTCATGGCCGACACCCGCCCCACATAGAGGCAAGAGCGGCTTGTGATACTCCTTCAGTGCTTGGATGATCTCCGTAGCTGGTCTGACTTCGTCCTTGTGCAATCCTTCCAAGGCATCCGGTGGGAGCTTCTTTCGGTTGTACCCTGGCTGATCGAATAGTAAGGCTGACATGAGGACCTTTATGCAGTCCCGTGACTTCGCAAAGCCAGGAACCGCGTATTGATCCCCATCGCGGGGTTGTGCTTTGGCGAGTCCGTAGGCCAGTCGCACCATCATGCTTGAGAAGTCCAGTTCGGCGACATATCGACCTTCCATGAGAATTCTCGAAAGCCGTTCCGCCTTCGAAAGTGGAATCCACCAGGCCCCATAGTACCGTCCGCAGGAATCCCACCGCTCACGGGTGAAGACTCGACGCAAGCGCCTCATGCGAACATCGATCAACAAGCCGGTTTTAGCTGAGGGCCACCCCCCGTTGATAATACGTATGGGTGCCACATCTAACCGCTGTTGAATCTGTCGTAGGATTGTACGGTAGTGATCGGCAGTCTCGTTATCGGGGTAGTCCACTTCCGCAGAAGTCTCCGACAAATCACCGTCAGCTCGTTTTGATTTCAAGAGGACGATCTCTTCGCCCTGGGCATCCCGCCTGACATGCTCCAACCCCTTCACACCATGCTCAGACATGAACTTCAGGAATCGCCCAGTCGGATGAATAATGGTTGAATCTCCGTACTGTCTCGTTTTGCGGAAGGGGTTCTGAATGCGTCCGTGTGTCACGGGAATGATCTGGTGAATCAAATCGGTTGCGGCCATGGTATCGAGAAGGGGAATCACTTGCTTGTTGACGAAGTCAGGCGCCGATGTGTGCTTGGGGCGCTTCTTCGCAAGCACCCGCTTTGATCGGCTGACATACAGACCACGCCTGGTTTGTAAGGTCTCTCGCTGCAACTCGTGGAGATACACAAGGTTAGCCGACAGCGCGTGGGCAAGTTTCTTGTAGTTCTCAAAGGCGGTTTGCTTGCGGTTTCGCTTTCGGTTGGGGGCTTCGTGTTCCAGGATAAGCTTGATGATCTCCTGAGCAAAGGCCTTCCCTGCATCAGAAGAAAACACTTTCCAGAAGTCTACGGCGATGTCTCGTTCTTGTTGCTGTGTCATGTTCCAAATTCCTTCCGGTAAGAAGTTGAGCAGGTGTTACCGCAGCGAATAAACTGCCCACGTCCTCACGGATAGTGGCACCTGCCCAGCTAGCCTTGGTTGTTGTCTATGCTGCGTTGCGCGAACTCGCTCCACTCGTGTGTTTCTGCTGTGAGTAGTTCACCACTTCCCCGGTCATGATGCGCCCCCCTCTGTCTCGCTCCCTTCAAGGCTGTCATCAAATGGAACTTCACCCGCATATTCTGCAAGGTGACGTTCTTCCCAAATCGCCTCAACACCATCGTAGATAGCAGCTACTTCGGTGAGTCTATCCAGTCCCACCCCGTGTTCACGATCATGTTCAAGGGTGCGTTCCTTGGCAGCGGTGCGTAACTGTCGAAGCCGGTCTTGTGTGAGGTTAGTAGCAAGGAAGGTCCCCACGAAGGCCCTCAGGGTGTTCTCACTGTTGTAGAGCAACCCCGGGTGTTGGGGGTGGATGCCAGCGAACATCTCATAGAGATGCACGTCGTCTAACCCACACTGATCAACGGCCTTCGTCAAGGCCACCATGAGTTCGTTTGAGACTACCTGTTGCATCGTTCATCCTCCTGGTAAGTTTGTTAACTGACTGATCTTTCCGTAGGTTATTACAATTCGATTAAATCAACTATCCTGCTTCAGGTGGGTGGGCTTCCCCCTTTGGCTGCAAGGGCGTCGTTACGTTTTCAGTGTTACTGGTGATGCTCTCGAAAGCTCATCCGTACGGTCCTCGTGGCAACCTTCCGTTCCGCTATCGTCCAATCAATCCGACCTTTCGGAGGAACGTGTGAGGCTTGCCAGGTGCAGTGAGGGTGTAGACACTTGGCAACATAGGCACGTAGCCAGAGGAGGGTGTGTTCGTGGTGTTCCGTGGCGTGTCTCTCTTGGAACTCGTTGAGGTCGTCTTGTCTATCGGACACCTTGGAGACTCGACACTGAGGGCATTCGGCAATCATTGATTGGCTGCTTCCTTTCGTATTCGTTCCTTGTGGGCGCTAAAGGCTTCGTGGATTGCCTCTGGGGTCATGTTCGTCACTTGCCAATTGCACCAATCGCATTGCGCCGCATTTGCGCCGCGCCAGCGGAGGGTGTGGCGTGAAACGTCGCGGGTGTGTTGGCGAATGAAGGCTTGTTCAGTCTTCTTCTTGATGTACTGGAGATGCATGTCGTGAAGCTGTTCTAATTCGGTTTGCCCGTCACTTGACCATGCTTCCCAACGGCCACACGTACAGGTTGCCCCTTTGGTCGTGTGTCGTTGAACTTCGTCACCGTCAGGAGTTCGCGCCGCCAAGTAGTCGTATTGAATCAGGTGTGGGTTCAGGTCCATTGAATCCTCCTCGTCGTTACCAAGTGACACCCCTCCCTAGAGAGAGGTGCTCTTGGTTGGTTGTTCGATTACTCGAAATATTCTCTGACTGGTTTCGCTGGTGCCTTCTTCTCTGGTCCAATATGGTCGGTGGTCCGAGACTCCGCTCTGAACACACCCAATGATTCGACCCGCGCGGCTTCGTGGGCAAATGGGGAGAGGGAAACGCGGGTTGTTGTATTGGGGGTCATCAAGGCTCCATCATCAAGGGGTTGATCATTCACCGTGAGGGCCTTCATCTTCTCGTGCACCTCCCGGCGGAACTCACCGTCCAGTTTGTAGCGAGGATCTTTGAACATCTTGCGAAAGGCGGACTGCTTGGCTTCAATCTCATCGCCGGTCAATCGTTGCCCTAGCTCGTCTGCATCGCCTGCCTCGTCCTCGTCGGTGTAGCCCTTGGCAATCGCAGCCTTGATTAAGGCCTGGGCCAGCTTTGACCGTTTGTAGTCAGGGGAACGCATGATGTCCCGACATTCGGCCTTGGACATTCGCGGGACATCGCGTAATTCCTGCTCGGTGGGCATGCGGTTGCTCTCGTCGTCTTTGGGTTCGTAAAAAACTGGGTTGCTCATGATAAGTAGTTCCTTTGTTGTGTGTGGTTGCTTGATAAGAAAAGAGAGGGGCACGACTGAGGGCGTATGAATTCCCCCAGCCGTGGCTGAGGCGCACACACCCACACGTCACCATGCATGCCTTCCCTCCCCGCCAAAGTTCTCCATGGTTGTCTGCGTTGCAGTTGGTCGCAACCTCATGCATGGCAGGCCTGGGCCTTGGTGGAAGAGAGAGACATACAAGGGAGCGTGTATGTGCCCCTGCGAAGCCCGATGATTACCGCTGTTGCTGTTGTCTCTGTCGCCTTCTGGCGTTTCGTTCGTGCGCTTCTCTGATCTTTGGCAGGTACGTATACACCTGCTCCTGTGTCAGGACACCTTCCCGTACGAACTGTTGCACGACCTGTGAGACCTTCCAATTTGACAAGCCAAGCGTCCGGCTAATGCCCACGATTTCGTCCTCGCGCTTGGACACGATCAAGTTGTAGACATCTTGCCGTAAATCACCAGTGCGTTCGAATGCTGGCCGTAGGTCGAATGTGAGAGGCTTGCTGTAGTTCGGATCGTAGCGGTTGGCCAGCTGCTGAATATCGGAGAGGTCAGAGAACCTGCTCATACCGCCTCAGCTGTTTGTTCATCATGATCTTAGCAATCCCTCCAAGCTGGCCAGCCATAACCCGGCGGGAACCGTCTAGACGGGAACAGGAGCCGTCTAGGCGACGGCAGGAGCGGACGAAGCTGTAGGCGTCGCGATAGCTCAGGCTGTCGCCTTCGCGGAGAGTCAGCGGAGCTTCGCAGAGACGCTTCGAACAGCGGCGAGGGCTGAGGCGTTTGATTGACCATGGGCCGTGTCACATAGTGGTAGTGGTTCGCGGGTGTCATCGGTTGTCCTTTCTTGGATGAATGTATGTAAATCGTGGTGCTGGTCATCAAGCCAGTCGGCGGGGCATAGACTCCAACGAATGCCTCTTCTACTTAGCCGCTTCTTCCAGGCCTGCACGTCGGCTCTATACCGTCGTTGCGTCACGACTGCCGGTGATGGGTTACGCTTCAACGGGCATGTCATCTGGGACATAGGGCGCGTCTACCTCGTTCTGAATGTCCTGCTTACGCTGTCTCATTTTCTCTATCGCGTTCAGTTGGGCCTCACTCAAGGGCTTCTTCGGTCGGTCCTTCTTGAGGTGGCCGAAGCACCACGGGTACGAGGCGATGTAGCTATCAATCTTGCTGTCGATATACCTCCTCACGTCGTCAGGTGGCATACCTTCGTAAGCCGGATGTGAGAGGGCTTGGTTGTACAGTCGATCTCGGGTGAACTGTGACACCTGAGCTTTCGGAACGGTCTTGGTGTAGCGGATGGGTTGGCGTTTGGTACTCTTCGGGGGTCTGCCTCGGGGAGCTTTTGGGCGTGCGTCTAGGCAGACCGGCTGGAACGGCTTCGGTGACATGAAAATAATCCTTCGTAAAGGTAATAACTTCAAGGGGATATGAGGCAGAGCTAGAGGAGCCGTGATATCGCGGATGAAAGTCAGAGAATGAAGGCCTAGCGGCCAGTCTGGAGGAGGAGGGCCAGACCAGCCGTTGACCTGTGGACGGGAAAAGGCCTTCGCCTGGGCTGTCGCTGAAGACAGCTCCGAAGGCTCGGGGAACTACCAGAAAACCCGCCCACTACTTGGAGAAAGGCTTACCGCGAGCGCTGGAGGTCGAGGTCGGGGTCGGAAGACCTCCCGTAAGACCGACCCTGCGGGCCGTACCGCTTGCGTTGCGGCAGGATAGTTCCTTCTCTGACTTTGTTGAACTCACCCCAGGCGAACTCCCGGCGTTGCAGCTGTTCGGCATAAACGGCCAGGGCACGACGCACCACGGCAGATTGGCTTGGCACGTCACCAGGTTTGTCGCCGGTCAGCGTTCGCCGGACAAAGTCGAGGTGTCGTTCGGCGGCTTCGTCGGTGCGGACACCAAGGAAATTGACCGAGGCTTTGACATACCGGCTTCGTCGGCCATTGGCGTTGATGTCGGCTTGTTGGGCAGTGATGGGATTGGACATAGGGGTACACTCCTGGTTGTAGGTTTGGTTTTTCGGTGAACGGTTTCGGTAAACTAGAGATGAGACAGAGACACAGAAACCTTGACGGCGCTGTGGATATCTCGGCGGTGACTGCGTGGGCTTCCGGCTGGGAGCGGGGTGGTGTATTTACTCGTACTAACGCTACCTCTTAATCAATTGGAAAGTCGGCAGGTTAGGTCACTTTTCATGGTTTTCATCCCTCTAGAATTTTCACTACTTTTGCCGCAAGGCGCTCCACCAACTTCTTCTCTTTATACGCCCGCATCAGGGCAGCTATCTTCCGTTGCTTGGCAATCTTCCGACGACTACGGCGTAGCCTATTGAACTCATCCCGGGTCTTCCGCTGGCCTTCAGTCGAGTACCGCTTGAACAGCTCCGTGGTATATCGGCTGAGCTTGGCGTGGTTCCGCGCCAGTTCACCTTCTCGACCCGGCTTACCCAATAGCCAGCCGCGTTCCCGCTTCAAGAAGGCGATGCGGTTCTTCAATTCCTTCAACGTCCAGCGTTCCACGGGGTACGGAATAAAAGTAGCATCCAGCCAGTCACCGGCCCGCATCCCACCCCGCCCCATGGCTTCCCTGAAAGCCGTTCTCGACTTCTCCGCTTGGGCTTCGATCTCAGCTAACTGCTTATCCCAACTGTCGCTCCTGGCCTTGAAACGCGCTTCAAGCTCGGCTTTTTCCTCGGGGCTGCGTTGAGGAATCGGAATGCGGGTATCCTCAAACCCAAATTTTGCCAAGAACTCCTGATAGTGTTTCTCGCTGACCGTGCCCTTTCGACGGAATCCACTTAAGTCCTCTGCATCCCAATCGAGATCGTTCCAGGTCACAAGTCCTCCAGGGGCAAAACTATCGTCCTCGTTCTCGTCGTCCTCATGCAGTATTCGCATATTCAATCCCTTTACTTTCCCGATCCTCAACCTCGAACCACTACCCAGCCCGTTTCATCACGTCCGATCCAACACACTTTGTCTTTGCCACCCCAGCGGATCAGCACCCCCGGCCCGCCTACGCCCCAATCGAACACGAATGAACCGATCTCGATCTTGAAGCAGATAAACATGTGAAGCCTCCTTGATGATGTATATGGCCTAAACTTGATGTCCTAGTGCATACACCTACTACTGTTCCGTTGCGCTGTCAATCAAGGCTCCACGGCTGCAACCTTCCCACATGTGGGAACATCTTCCCCGACCCATCATCTAGAAATACCTCTGAAGTTGGGTTGTACACAGAACTGAACGGGTGTACGGTTATGTTGACAGTCAGAACAAGGAGCCAAAAATATGAAAGTCTGCTTGGCGTATCTCAGGGTCTCGACTGCTGAACAGGGCCGACGTGGGAACGGTCTAGAGGCTCAACGGTCCACTATCGAGCAGTTTGCTCAACGTGAGGGTTTCGAGGTCTTGGAGTGGGTCGAAGAAATCGAGACAGGGAAAGGGAGTAATGCCCTTCAGCGACGGCCTAGGCTCGCCTATGCGCTGAAGCAGGCCAAGAAGCGAAAGGCCCCCGTCTTGGTCTCCAAGTTAGACCGGCTCTCTCGGGATGTGGCCTTCATCTCAGGGTTGATGTCAGAAAAGGTTCCCTTCATCGTGGCCGAACTTGGTCTCGATACTGACCCTTTCTTGTTGCATATCCATGCAGCGGTTGCCGAACAGGAAAGACGGGCTATCTCGGCTAGAACGAAAGACGCACTGCAGGCATTGAAGCGGCGAGGCGTGAAGCTGGGCAATCTGGAAAGCCAACCCGTGGCGTCAAGGAAGGGTGTCGAGGTTCGCCAGGAAGCGGCTAGAGCCTTTGCCGTGGAGATGAAGCCCATGATTCAGGGCTACCAGCAACAAGGTTATTCACTTCGGAGGATTGCGGAAGAGTTGAATAGACGCGCCGTTCCGACGTACAGCGGTCATGGTGAGTGGTCCGCTACTCAGTTATCGAGGATACAGACTCTTGTACGGGCTATTGCTTGATCGTTGTTGCTCTTGCCTCTGCCTGTCTTCCTCCCGTTGCTTCTCTTGTCTCCTAGCCTCTTCCCGTCGCGTTTCCTCAAGAGGTCCATTGCGGTAGGTGTCGTAGCCGTGTTGCCGGTAGGTCTCTTGTTGCCGTTCCCATGAGTTGCGCGGTTTGCCGTCGGCCTCGGGATCGGACCAGGCTAAGGTAATAGCTGGCAGTAGCAGTAGTCCAAGAGCCGTCGCTATCTTCGTCATGGTGTGTCCTCCTCTCTTCCGTGTACTCCGATCCTATTGGTCTGCCAATACCTCGAAGGGCTAGAAGCTTGTCGACTGAGTTTGCTGCAAGCTATAGGTAGCTGTACATAAACCATTGGTTGCTGTGGCGAATAGGAAACAGCCTACCCCTATGGGGGTGATGGGCACCGGCCCATGTACGTATAGGGTCTCGCTAAATTTTTCGGAATTTTTTCGCCCTGTGGGTAAGTCTACCTATAGGCTTCGGCTTGGCACGCCGTGTCACTCTCTGTCCATCTCTGTCCTCTTCTGACCTAACGCGCGTTGATTTTAGATTTTTTTTATAAGGCGAGCTTCGATGAATTCGTATATCTGAATGAGAGCTGCAAGAGTGAAAATGACTGTGGTGATAGCGGTAGGATCGAACATGATTCCCCATTTAGCACGCTCAACCAACGCTGTCAATATTCCCTCAGCTGATGAAGCATCGCCAGAGCACTAGTCCGCCACCTGCAAGCTTTGCTGCACTCCCGCCCAACTTTTGGGAAGGGATTTTTATTATGATCTCAGCATTAAAGGCATGTCTCAAAACGCTTCCCGTTCTCCTCTTTTTCGTCAGCCTGGGTTGTGTAACACCGGTGACACCTGAGCAAATCACGAACGCGGATTATGGAACGGTTTCACCGACCTACCAGGACAGCATTAAGAAGTACATGGAAGGCGTTCTCTTCGACCCGTATTCTGCCCATTATCGATTCTTTGGGGAACCGGCAAAGGGCTACGCCTATCTTTCAGGCACCATCCATCCGCCGACATTTGGCTACCTCGTGCATGTGGGAATCAATGCTAAGAACAGAATGGGAGGCTATGTGGGGGAGCAACCGTATCGATTCTTTTTGAAGAACGATCAATTGTGGATTTTACACGAGTATGCCAAGGCTGAAGTTGTTCGCTGAGGAAGTAAGCCCCGACAAACCCAGCCGTCAACGCTCCCTAACTTGCCCTTGTAGACAGCTGCTACACTTTATAGCTACACTTTGGCTACGTTCTCTCGGAAGGGCTGAAGAGGCGTCTCTAGGAAGTTCAACGGCTTATAGAAGCCGTGGGTTGGATGCTCGAAACCCGTCATCCACCCCACTCGCCTGTACTCCTCGCGCTTCACCGCCTACAATTTTCTCGTGCATGAAGAATGCGTCCCTTATCCCTTGCTAGCCGGCAGTTGATGTTCCAGTGATAAGTCCCACTTTTCCCCTAGCACGGCGTCCCAGCTGTCCGGTTGCAGCTTCATGTGTCCAGCTGTAGGGGTAAAGGTTAACTCGCCAAAATAAACTCTTCCGTTCACATTATATAAATCGACGCGTACAAACCCAAAACCAACCGACAGCTTTGATGCAATGCTGATCATCTCTTCAAGGTTTGCTGGTTTTATGATCGGTCGTTGGGAGCGGCCCTCTTTGTTGGTGAGGTCTAAGAGAGTCCATGCTTTGTCATAAAATGAGCTCATGTCTCGCGCATGGTTGATTACTTGAATGAGTTCTGGATCTCCGTTGAAGCACCAAAGCTTATAGTCAAGAGGAAGACTCCCATCTGGATTTTCAAGGCATTCTTCAATCATGACCCCTGGTTTAGTTCCATAGTATTGATACTCCCGTGCGTTCCAATAGTAATTGTTGCCTAACCAGGCAGATGCTCTGTTGATGAGCTCAGTTTGATCAGTAGGCTCCCTAATCACGACCACCTGTTGGCTTGTATGACTTGGCTTCATGACGTATCGTGTTGGAAGCCTGTTAAATGGGATGGTTCGAGGGTTGTCGCCATACCACAAAAGCCTGATCAAGTACTCATCTCCTAAGGTATTTGCGACGTGAGTTCTCGCTGAAGATTTATCGGTCAGCTGTGTAAAGATAGGATTGACGCTTCGATTCCAGGAGATCATTCTCCAGAACAGTTTTTCTGTAAATGTCTTCGGGTTCTTCATGTTGAGGGGTTTGCCGTGTATCTGATGATATCGCGCTAATAGAATAGCCTCTCCTTCAGATTGGCGAAATAGAGTGCGCTTTGCTTTTCGGACACCCTTGTAGAGCTGATGGACCCATGTGCCACGCAACCGGTCTTGAAAGTTGGAGTTCCATGTTATGGGGGTAGAATAGTTCATTTCCTATGGCCCCTTTCTTGTAAATGTGCTTCCCGTCTTTTACGGGCCGCAATCCCGAACCGATGGGATTTTCATTAGTGGCTACAGATCGGCTACTCCAGTGTGAAGGCAAGGATGGTGCCTCTGAGTTAAACTCTTGGTCTCATCTATGCTTCTTCTGCCAATACTCCTACAATTTCAATATGCTTGCACTGGCTGGCTTATGTCTAGGGGAATGGAATGGTCACAAGCATTGGTGTGTGCTTATGTAGAGATGTGTATGGATTGGGATGCGGATGTTATTCCAGAGCACAGTGAAAGGTCAGTGTTTCATTTATCGGGAATGCGAGGTTTGGAAAGGCCAGAGAACCTACTCACAAACAGCAGAGCTCTTGCCCCGGCTACACAAAACTGAAAACTGAACACGGAATCATTGTGATCACCTTTATAGTAGCGGTGCATACCCCTAAGTCGTTGTCAGGTCGTACGTACAATACGTCGCCCAGTACTCCCTCGTTTCTCTCTGCTGATGTCGCTAGATTAAAATTCCACAAAGACTCCATCGGAGGCGTGATTGCCGGGAATGTCAAATGATGGCTCTCTGTAACTGTCTTGAGTGATGAGAATTTTAGGAGTTAGTGTCTTGCTGCCATCGGAATCAAACATGGGATCATAGCGGAAGGCAACTCGTCCATGAGTTGGAATGATAACGTAGGTTAATTAAGCTATGTGCTTATACAGTATTGACTGTAAGTCTGCATTGGTGTAACCAATGGTTACCGTGGTGACTCGTGATGACATTGCTCTTGGAGTCTATCTCAGGCAGACAGCCGGTGAACGTCTCGGCGTTATCGCCGTTGTGCATCAAGTCGGAGCCAGCTGGTCTGGTGAATGGTTCTTCCAGGTCCGGTATCTGAGTCGCCCGGCGGGCGTGAGTAAGCGAGCCAGTTCAGAATGGAGCTCCAATCTTCGTGAGAAGGATCTGGTCCATTTCGAACTGATTGGAGCATGGATTACGGCGCAGGCCTTATTGGCAAGCGGCCCGCCTTCTCTCAAGCCAAAGAAACCGCCACGGGTCCCGGCTTGGATGCGAGGGATTGGACGACCCAATCAGCTTCGTCTGTTTGAAGATTTCTAGTCGCCACCAGGAATCAAGTCAAAACTCAGGAGTAGGATTTCTTTAAAGGCCAGAATCACCCATGGTTGCTTCTTAGAAAGATAATCGCCTCTCAAGAGGGTTCTTGTTTTTCCTGAGAGGGTGTTGAGGAGGAGAACCAAGTTCTTGGGTCGGCTGGGCTAATTCTCTGGAACAGGATTTCGGCCAGTTTGGATACGAGCAGCTTTGATTGCGACCATGCGACGAACAATGTAGCGTGCTTCATGCCAGATTTTCTCAGGTACGTCGTCGACGGGCATACTGCTCTCGCAGTGGGGAAATTCTGAACTGCTATTCCGATTGGCGTTCACCGGCATAACCGTTGAAGCGAGGTCGGTTGCAGTGACTCGACGTAGGATGTCTTCGAGAGATGGAAGAGACGATTGTGGTGGAAGCGATTCGCTAGTGGGTTGTGTAGCTCTGGTTTGATGGGGGGGGACTTGGTCGGCGGTTTGCGACATCCACATGAGTCCGAGTTTGTGCCGAAGGAACTCGGCAACCCAAGCTTGGTCTTCCGGCGCGATCCCATTCGCTTCAATGGCAAACTCCTGCTCCTTGACCCAGAGCACGATCGCACGATGAATGCAGAGCGGGGTGGATCTGTCTGGGATTGACACCTTCAAGGTCAGTTGCGTACCTGGGACGACTGGCATTGCCCCGGTCACCCGCCAGCCTCGGGCAGTGAGATCTAGGACTGTCCCTTCTGCGAAAGCCGTGCCATCTCCATACAACACTGGCCAGCTCACTGGAAACCGACTATGTCGCCGTATGGGATCTATTCGGTTACTCATGGGCGCTCCCTGTATCTGTGCTCATCAAGTGGTTCATGATAAGAAGGGTAGCGGGGAGAGTAGCTGAGCGCCTTCCTCAAAATATTTACCTCAAAAGAGGGGGTATGGTTTTAAGCAAACAGCATTCCTACGGTAGGGGATTTCGTTTCACAGAGCTCGAAACATAAGACAGTGGATCGTGCACTGTTTGGATGGTTGATGGCAAAGTCGGAAAGAGAGATGGACTGAATATAGAATGGCTCTCTGGGAATTAGACCGGACTATTGTGCCAATGGGCAAGGGGAGTCTAGGCGTCCCATCTCTTGGTAGAATGACGGATGATAGTCAGAGCGAGGAGAATCTATCAACAGTTATGATCCTCGCGGGTGAATTACTGCGAGTATCGAAGTCGAGAGGAGCTGTTGCCATGCAGAACCCTGTACTCCGAATAGCGGGTAGTCTGATGCTCCTGGTAGTGGCGATGGGTAGCGTGCCCAGTTCCGTTCTTGCTCTTCCCCCGGTTCAAGGAGAAGTGATTTCCCTCACAACGGGGGTTCCTGGAACAATGGTGATTCGGGACGACAAAGGGCAGCTTCATATCCTGAATCTTACCCCACAGACTCAACTTGGGGCCCGGTTCAAGGTGGGAGACAAGGTGCTCGCCTTCTTCAGCCCCTATGGCGTCAGTGCCGTCCAACTCCAGGGTGCAAATCGGTAGCAGGGCTTGTGTGAGCAATTGTCATGGCTCCGGACGTGCTTTTCTCTCATACAGCACATCCCTCAATGCCGTGCTGTTGTCAGAAGCCCTGCAACGCCGAGAAGTATCCCTAAGATGACGAGGAAAGAGGATGTGTCCGGAAGACTGGCATCCTGAGGCGGTGCCCACTCGATGCCAAGGCCAAGCGCAATGAGGATGGCACTCAAGACCAACATCACCTTCCATCGTAGAGTGAGGCAGTGATTTTTCTGAGTATCCTCTTCCTGTCGGTCGCCTGACATTGTGCCTCCTAAAGCTGATGACTCATCAGCATGGCGAACGGAACCGACGATGGTCAAGGCAAAGTCTTGCCCTTGTCGGGAGCTCCCCTAAGAGCGTATCTTTACGACCGGTCAGATTGAAGCATTCAAATGAGCATTGCATGGAGAGTTTAAAAAAAGGCTGGGCGTGGTTCTGGCGGCAAAGTGTCCTCAGTAAGGTTGCTATTCTGGGCCTTCTGGCTGCTTTTGTCCCTTTCGTGCTTCCTACGGTCGTGGCCTGGTTTAGGCCGACGATGATTCATGTTGGAGTCTCGTTCTACACCTATGAACGTGGTATTCAGCCGCAGGGCATGAATACACTGTATTTTTTTGAACGGCGTAATCTCGTCTCCGACTGCAGCATCCGGCGAGAAGAGCAGTCTGTCCAGAATGGACGGGCGGTGACGCTCGACCCACAGGGCTGGATACTCATCAAACTCCTGCTTGAAAATGTGTCCAGTCGTGATCTGACGAATCTCCGCATCGGTGTGCGGTCTCCTGCCATCAATCAAACGACGCAGTTGATGGCCGCTCCCGCCTTGGTTGTGACGGGTCACAAGGAAGCACCGCCCGATGTGAAACCATTGTATGTGATCTCGATCGCGACGTTGCCGGCAGAGAGTTCGGCGGTTGTGACGTTGAAGACACCCATCGACGACAATCTGCGTGACTTTATTTACGTCAAGCGTCGTCCCGTGACCATCCAGGTTCCACACGTCTCGGCGGAGCAATTCAGAGAGTATCCCCCGATTGTTTCACGCACAAATGCCGTCAAAATGTTAAATCGTGAAGGGGTCTTACGGATCCGCAATGACGGCTTTTCTGATGAAACGCTTCAAGTTACGATTTTGCCTTCGAGCGAGTCCACCCGGGAGACCAGAGAGATCTCATATCGTCCCCTCCCACGAGCGAAAACTTGTTCGGAAGCGGAAGCGGGCGCGTGGTGATCGTTGCTGTGAATAATGAGGGCTTAGGAAAGAAGACAAATCATTCTGGCGGTGATGCTGGGTGAGAGGGGCTTTTGTCGTTAGCTAGGCTTTTCCCTGCTGATGCTCCAGCTAGCCATCCTGTTGCCCAGGCCCATTGAAAATTAAATCCTCCAATTCTGCCGTCACAATCGAGTAGTTCCCCAAGAAGATAGAGCCCTGGAACCAGCTTGGATTCCATTGTTCGATAGTTGATTTCCTCCAGTGGAATCCCGCCGGCGGTGACTTCCGCCACGTTCCACCCACGGTCACCAATAATCGGAAAGTGAAACCGAGTGAGTGCATTCAGCAACCGATCTCGGTTGAGGCGCGGGACCTGGGCAACCGCTGTCTGTGGCTCGCAGGACAGGTGACGACAGAGGGATTCGGCAAAGCGATCCGGGACTAAGGATGACAGCGTTCGAACCAGTGAGCGCTTGGGATGCCGAGCGGACTGGGCCATGAACCATTCTCGAAGCTCATCCGCTGAGTGCGTGGGAACAAAGTTGCCGTACATTTCAACGACGGCGCCTTGCTTTGTTGCCAGAGTCCAGAAACGGCTGGCGTCTAGGACCACCGGACCACTGATTCCAACATGGGTCCAGAGGAGGCTTCCCCTACGTCGGTCCACTTCTCGTCTGTCAACCTGCGTGATGATCTCCACCTCATGGGATAGGCCTGAGAGGGTGGTGTGAAACATGGAGGGGGCAAGCACCAGTGGAACCAAGGCCGGTGCAGTTGGAGTAATCTGATGTCCAAGCCTGCGTGCCAGCTGATATCCGAATCCATCACTCCCGCTTCTTGGTAATGACTGACCCCCGGTGGCAAGCATGACGCGGGAGGCATGTGTCATGCCGTGGCTGTGTTGTACCAGAAACCCAGCCTTGGTTTGTGAAATCTCATGCACCCGGTGGTCCTGACAGATCGTCACATCGGCGCGTCGCGCACCATCGATCAATGCATGGAGCACAGTGCGCGCATTGTCAGTTGTGGGAAAGAGCTTGCCCGTCGGTTCATTCTTTAGCTCAACCCCCAGCGAGGCAAACCAGGCGATCGTTTGTTCAACCGGAAAAGCGGCTAGCACATTTCGAATGATGTTGCGATTTCCAAAAAAATCTTTTGGCGTGACGACATCATGTGTCACGTTACAGCGTCCACCACCCGAGACCAGAATCTTCGCTCCGAGGTGCTTCGCGCCATCCAATAGGAGAACGCAAGCGTCACATGCTTCATGCGCAAGCGTTTGCGCGGCAGCGATCGAGCCGGTCAGACCCGCGGCGCCTGCGCCCACGATGACGATCGTGGCAGGGTGGTCAGTCATGTCATCACGCGCCTTCATCATTGCGGGATCCGTTGCAAGGACACTGAGCGGTGTGTTCTGGATGAAGCGGTGCGACAAGTCTCGAGATGAGGTTTGTAGATAACCCGTTCATAGTTCTGTGCAAAATCCTGAAAACAGAGAAAGAAGTTCCATCTCGGCCAGAGATATCGGAAAGAACATTAGATAGTTTTAACTGACCGTTAACACGACGTTAATGTTTCAGTGTTAAGAGTGACAGGTCGTCATTATCAGGAGGAGGAACTCCATGACCTGTCGAAAATGTAAAGGGCTGATGATTCAAGAGCGTCAACCAGCGGTATCTTCTAGTACAGTTATTCTTCGTTGTCTTAACTGCGGCTTGATCATTGACCCATTGATTGAGCTGAACCGTAGTAACCACATGCGAGCAAAGGCCGCGTAGGGGGCCATCCGTTCCCCCTGCTACGTGACGGGGGGATCGACAGTTTGGATGGAGTGGGTGTCGCGTGCGCGGTCAGATCGAAAACTCTGCCCACAAAAATGTATGGTCGGACGGTTCTTTCGCTCGTCGCGGCTCGACATCCACATCCGCCCGCACACATTGTTCAGCCAGTGGTGCGGTCGCCATCATATGATCAATCCGCCATCCTTTGTTGGCTGCCAATGAGCTGGGCGCACGGTAGTCCCAAAACGTGTACTGCTGACGAGTTGGGTATAATTTTACGAAGACATCCTCAAACCCCCACGAGATGGTCTGCTCATAAGCTTTCCGCGCGGCTTCGTGATAGCAAACATGGTTCAGATGTTTCTCGGGACTATGGACGTCCATCGGTCGAGGCGCGACATTCATATCCCCGCACCAGATAGCAGGTGCCTGGGGTGACAGGTGTTTGTCGAAATATTTTCTGAGGCGTTCGTACCAGGCTAGCTTGTAGGTATATTTCGGTGAATCGATTTCGAATCCCTGTGGTACATATGTATTGATAATGGGAATTCCATCAATGACGACTCTCAGCAAGCGGGAGTCGTCCGGTTCCCCGCCATCATCAAATCCGTAAAAGACCGCCTCCGGCTTATGACGGCTAAGAATCGCGACGCCGTTGTAAGACTTCATGCCGCGAAAAGTAATGTCGTATCCACTGGGAGACAATGCCAGTAACGGGAACTCACTATCCTGAACCTTGGTTTCTTGAAGGCAAAGAACATCCGGCTTGTGCTGTTCGAGCCAGGCGAGGACGATCGGCAGACGCTTGCGTAAGGAATTTGCGTTGAACGTGGCAATTTTCATGGAAGATGCTCCAATCGATGCGTCGCATCCTAACAAAAGCCCTCCCGGGCAACAAGCAGAACCAAGAGCCATTGATGTTGATTATATCGGCCACCATGCGGAGTCCAGAAATCTTTAAGGATCGTACGGCTTCCCGCAAGACCGTAATCACCTGAAGAACGGGTGTATCCTCGCCGCTACGTGAGGCCGATCCGACGGCCGGATACAGGCTCCGCCGATTTGATCGCGATCAGGCGCTTGTGTTGGTACTTGGGGGTGATGGCGTTACTGGGCATGACTGTGATCCCAAGCCCAGAGACCACCATCTGCCGGATGGTTTCTAGAGAGTTTCCTTGCCGGCCGTCTGTATCGGAGCGACTAAGTTCAGGGCATGTCTCCAGGGCCTGCTGTCGGAAGCAGTGACCTGCATGAGGCAACAGGACTTTCTTAGTGCTTAATTGTCGAGAATCAAGTACCTTCTTTTTCTGTCATGGGTGTCCGTCGGGGATCGCGGCCCGAAACGGTTCGTCATACAAGGCGACGGTGAGGATGCCAGGTTCCTCGAAGGGCAGTGCGATCAGGATGCCATCGAGCGTTCCACATTCTGACGCTGTTCAAAGATCGTCACTCCTAAGTCGTCTTCTAACTTCTTA
>JAHBWQ010000049.1 GCA_019636915.1 Nitrospira sp.
AGTACAAGTTTGAAATGGGCGGCGGCTGCACAGGGGTGATGGCGCCTGGGTTGTATCCATTATTACGGAGTGGGCAGATCAATGGCCTTATCGGAGGTCTCCGCGGCGCCGCAGAATATGAAAGCTTGATCGGTCAAAAGGGCAAGGCGGTTGCCGGTATGGATGCACAATCAGCGACACATGTGGCGATCATTGTCCTCGTGATCATGTGCAACCTGGTCTATTTTTCGCAGAGGCGGGCCTTACGGGCACAAGGGCACCTCGGCTAGCGGGTAGGGAATCGCAAGATGGATGCGACGGTCTTCGGGGCTTGGGTGGCGACAGGGTTAACGCTTCTCATCTTTTCCTTTCTCTATAAGGACACCCCGCTCTTTAAGTTTGCCGAACATCTCTACGTCGGTGTCTCGATCGGGTACACGATCGTGAAGACTTACGATACCGTGATTCTGCACCTCATCATCAAGCCGATTGTCGAGAATGGAGAGTTCGCGCTCCTCATTCCCGTGGCGATCGGGATGCTCATGCTGACTCGGTATGTGCCGAAGGCAGCTTGGATGTCCCGCTATGCCTTTGCGTTCATCGTTGGAATGGGATCAGGACTGGCAATTCCGAGAACAATCTCGTCGTTCATCTTGAAGCAAATCGAAGATACCGTTCGACCGCTCTTGTCGATGGCGGGACCGGATGGGCTGACCTTTTCGATGAATTTGCTCAATCCGGCCAGTAACCTCAATGCCGTTATTATCTTGTTGGGGGTCAGTTCGGTGCTCTTCTATTTCTTCTTCTCGATCGAGCACAGCGGAACGGGAAAAGCGGTGGCGCGAACCGGCATCATGTTCCTGATGATCTCCTTCGGCGCTGGGTTTGGGTACACGGTCATGGCCCGCATGTCACTCTTGATCGGTCGACTGAGCGATCTCATCGAATTCTCTGATGCCTCCTATGGTCGACCAGCCATCTGGCTGAGCCTCTTAATGATTGTGGCTCTCGTCTTCATTAGTCGGCGTACCAGGCCAGATTCCCCCGAGGTGTAGCAGTTTATCTGGTTAGCTGAGACCAACGATTGAACCAAATCAACCAAACAAACCAGTGCGACTCACTCTGGCCGGTTGCAGCCGCTCCGGTCCGTCCCCTACAATACGTCCCACTATGACCTCTGGTACTATCAAAGACTCCGTCCAGTATCCGGTTCTCAGGAATCTCCAGTTCTCGCCCATCAAGCAAGGGGAGGATCAGCTGGTCGTACTCTGGGACCCAAGCGGGCTGAGTCAAGAAAAGCTGGTGCTGCCGCTCAACTTCTTTTTTATCGTGCAGCATTTTGATGGAGAACACTCCATCCAGGATATCGGTGCGTTGTACCTGAAACGATTCGGCGAGTTTCTGCTCCCCAGCAAAGTCGAGCAACTGGTGACGGACTTAGACCAAAAGCTCTTTCTGGAAGGTCCAAGGACTGAGACGGCACGGCAACAGGCTCGGATTGAGTATCGACAACGGCCGTTCCGTCCAGCGGTTTTTGCCGGACGGAGTTATGAAGCCGATGGCGTCAAACTGCGAAAGCAGATCGACGGATTCTTTACCTCAAGTGAGGGACCGGATTTCAAGCCTTCGGAGCATAAGGGCAAGTTGATCAAAGGGCTTGTGGCGCCCACCTACGATCTCAAGCAGGCAGGGCCGGTCTATGCGTGGGGATACAAAGAACTACAAGAATGTCAGCAGCCGGATGTCTATGTGATCATCGGCACCGCCCATGCCGGTCTTGAGAACCTGTTTGCCGTGACGGAGAAAGATTTTGAGACGCCACTCGGGGTGATTTCAACGGACCAACAAATCGTGAGTCGCCTCAAAGCTGTGGTGCCAGCGTGCGTGGAAGAAGAGATCGCGCATCAGGCTGAGCATGCAATCGAATTTCAGCTGCCGTTTCTCCAGACGAGTGTCAACAAGCCCTTCACGATTGTTCCGATTCTCTCCTCGTTTTCAGCATCCAGTTTAAAAGATACGACTGTTCAGCACTCCGTGGAACGATTTCTCACGGCTTTTCGGGATATCATGACTGAATCTGGGAAAACGGTCTGTGTGGTTGCGGCAGGAGAATTGGCCCATCTCGGTCTGCGCTATGGCGATAATGCGCCACCCACCGATTTTTCGTTCCATCGTTCCATGCAGAGGGACTTGGAAATGCTGAAGCACGCGGAAGAACTCAAGCCGGAGGAGTTCGCCGCCTACATTCAGAGAGAAAATGATCAGCGCCGGATCTCCGGGTTCTCGCCGATCTACAGTCTCTTGCGATTGATCCAAGCTGAGAAGGGCCAGGTCCTCCGTTATGATCGGGGAATCACCGACCAGTATAACTCCACGGTGACCTACGCCAGCTTGGTTTTCTTCTAGATTTGCCAGGATCTCTTTTCCACGAATCTGGCCAGCTTGGCAGAGACGCTTCCAGTAGTTCTTACCAATCACAATGGTCGCACATCGCTTCCTTTGCAGCTTGATGGTGCAATGTGTCCCATTGCACCCCAACTCTCAGCTGGCAGGCGTCCAATGAAGTGGACAGTGTAATGTGTTGATTATTCTCGATTTGTCAAAGCCAACCTTGGAACTTATGTCCCATTCTTAAGAAGAGATTCCCACAGCGCTACACACAAAGCGTACAGCTGGAGATCAAAGAAGTTCTTCCCATACCTGCATCTTTCTTGTCCTTATGCCCTTTCCTATAACAAGGCACGACACTTGCGCTAGCAAAGCCTCGCTGGTGAGGGTCTGGGTGATTTTGGACCGGCCTCCGAATGACCCATTCCTTCGTAAGAAGGAGCCCTTCACCAGCTCTTAACCCTCTGAGCGGCAAGGCCGGTGGGTGGTTCGGAGGCCGATTCTCATTCCAGCGTTTGGCATGATGATCAGGGGCCGGATCGAAGAGCACGTGCGAGTTGTGTTTTAGCTGTTCACAATACTTAAGAGGAAGGGGAGGCCGAGTTATGAGGTCTAGCCATTTTCAACAAAAGAGGAGGCTGGAGAGAGCTGGCGCATTGCGACAGCTTGTCAGCCTGGTGTTAACGAGCGGTCTCGCCATCACACCGATGGCATGGGCTGCTGAGCAGCATGGTCACCAGGGCAGCGCGGAGCAAGCGTCTGCGAAAAAGGTGATCTATCGTGAGGGTGGGGCAGTCCTTCACGACCGCATGATGGACGAAATCAAGCGGCAGCAGGAATTCATTGGCAAGAAGGGTGGCTATAGCACCGGTGCCAATGGCCACATGATGCAACAGGGCGTGCTGTTGGTGGCGGATGATCCGGACAAAGTTTCGGTCACCAACGGGCAGCGATGCCCGGCAAATGCGCCGGTTAAGGAATACCACGTCTCGGCGATTAATGTTGAAGTTACGCTGAGTCGGTTCCTTGATTACTTTCCAGGGTATATGTATGTCCTGAACGAAAACCTGGACAAGGCGAGGGCCGAGGAAACGGCCAACAAAGAGGCGCGGGAGAAGGAGAACGACCCCGGGGCCGTGTCGAACGGGTTGCAGGGTGACGTGATCCAACCGCTGGTCATCAGAGCGAATCAGGGTGATTGCCTCAAGATGACGCTCCACAACCGGATCGCTGATGAGCCGACGAACCTCGTCATCAACGGTTCGTCGATGGTGGTTTCTTCCACCGGCAAGCCGGCGACTCCGTCGAATCCGGATACGACCGTGGCGGCGGGGAAAGAACAGAGTTTTGAATGGTACATCAAGCCGGACACACAAGAGGGCGCGCGGTTTCTCCGGTCGCATGCCTCACGCGAACAGTTCAATCTCGGGTTGATCGGCATGTTGGTCGTCGAGCCACGCGGCTCACGGTATCTCAGCCCGTTCGATGGGAAGCCGATGGCCAGCGGCTGGGAGGCCATGATTGAAGATCCGAACGGGGCGGACTTCCGCGAATTCGCGATTTTCTATCATGAGGCAGGAGACGAGGCGTTTCGCATCTTAAACAAGAAGGGCGAGATGTTGCCGCAGCGCGATCCTCACACCGACTCGTATCGGCCGGGAGCGCGTTTGTTGAACTATCGCAGTGAGCCACACGGCACACGTATCGAGCTCCAGGCGCACATGGGGTTCTATGGCGATGAGTCCATGGCCTATGGCTCGTATACGTTCGGCGATCCGGCCACAACCATCCCCCGGTCCTACATGGGCGATCCGGCTAAGTTCCGGATGGCGGGTGGGTCGGAGATCGTGCATTCCCACCATCTGCACGGGGGGTCCATCCGCTGGGCACGCCAACCGGGGAACAGCAACCTGGACTTCGCGGCCTCCAGTAATGGCCCGGTGAAGTTCCCGCTCATCAGCGATACCTCTGATCGTCTCGACGTGCAGTCCATTGGGCCGACGGAGATTTATGATCAGGTGATCGAGGGCGGTTCAGGAGGGTTGCAGGCATTAGCCGGCGAGTTTGTGTTCCACTGCCACATCCCGCAGCACTATGTCACGGGCATGTGGGGTTTCTGGCGCGTGTACAACACGCTGCAAGCGCCGGGGTTCCAGACTGATGTGATGAAGCCGTTGGTTGAGTTGCCGGATCGCGCCGGCCGTATGAAGACCGGGATCGCGAGCGATAAGCTCGTGGGTACGATGGTCGATTGGTACGGTGGCAAGAAATTCGAGATCACCAAGGACAAGACGGATTGGAAAGGAAATCCGGCCAAAGTCTCAATCAAGGATTGGGTAGAAATGCAGCTACCGCCGCAGGGCAAGCCGGGTCATAAGACGACTGAGAAGGAGCAGACCTTGGCCTATGACTCGACGGTCAATGATTGGGCTTGGGATGGTGCGAAGGCACTGACAGAGCCTGAAACGTTGTATGAATGGGTGAATTACAAATCCGCGACACCAGGTAAACGGCAGGAGATTCTCTTCGATCCGCGAAGTGGAAAACTGTCGTGGCCGTGGATACGGCCGCACCTCGGCAGGCGAGTGCCATTCTCGCCGAGCCACAGTGGTGCGCCCTGGTTGGAGCCGATTCATCGGCGCGACGACGGCAGTAATTCGACCGAGCCGTCTAAGCCGGGAGAGAACGGGCCCTGGAGCCTCTGTCCTGAAGGCGCGCCGGTCAAGAAATTCAACATCCACGCAATCACCTTGCCGATTACCTTGAAGGGGGCGACGGCCAAGACGCCGGCGATCGTCGATCCGGACGGCTTACTCTATGTGTTGCATGAAGAGGAAGCTGAGGTCCGAAAGAATCGAGCGAAGCAGTTTCCGCTGGTCATTCGTGGAAACGTGCAGGATTGTGTCGACGTCGTCTATAAGAGCGAGCTGAAAGATGATGCACGGCAAGGGTTCTCCAGCAAGACGAACCTGCATCCGCACATGTTCCAGTTCGACACGCAAGCCTCCGATGGGCCGATCATCGGTTTCTCATATGAGATGTCGCTCCGGCCATTCACGATCTTGAAGAATGAGCACCCCGGAAAGGGTATGCCGGTCCCGATGAACACCACGATCGAGGCGGATGCCGCCAAGGGGGCGACCAGCATCAAGGTCAAGGATGCGTCGAAGTTCCACGTCAAGACGGAGCTGGGCGTGGGGATGGATGAAGTGAATGGATTCGAGTCAGCCCGTATCAGCAAGATCGACGGCAATACGATCACCTTCGAGCGGCCGTTGCAGCATGCCCATAAGAAGGGTGAAATTGCCTCCGTCGAGTGGATCCGCGAGCGCTGGTATGTGGACGCCGACTTCGGCACCACGTTCTGGCATGACCATGTGTATGGTCTCGACTCGTGGGGACACGGGCAGTATGCCTCATTCATCACGGAGCCGCCGCGATCGACCTATCATGATCCGGTCACGGGTAAGGAAATCAGGAGCGGCCCCGTTGCGGACATTCACACGACCGAACCAGTGTCCGCCCATATCAAGGGGTCTTTCCGTGAGATCGTGACACATGTCATGGATTCCAACCCTCGGGCGGCGGAATTGATTACGGCCGACAATCCACAAGCGAGGGTCAATGCAATTTCCGTCGATGGGACACCGTCGGCGGTCTATCCGGCTAAATTGAACCTCTCGCCGATGAAGTTCTTGAACGGCGGCGAGGCGACAACAGGCGGTGGGTACAACATGCGGGTAGAGCCCTTGTCTGTCCGCTTAGCCAACAACCCCGATCCGTCGCAGTTGTTCAGCAGCCGGATTCACGGAGATCCGGATACGCTGATGCTGCGGGCCTATCTGGGTGATCCAGTGGTGGTCAGATTGCTGGAAACGTCGGCCAACGAAGTGCATTCCTGGCACATCAGCGGTCACTGGTTCCCGATGGAGCGGTATAGCAAGAACTCCATCCCGCGCAGCTCGCTGCACGTGGTGATCGGGGAACGGTATGATGCGGCCATTCCGGCTGCCGGCGGACCGCAACAGATGGCGGGCGACTACCTGTACTACAGTGGTCGGGCGTCGCACTTCGTCGAAGGCAGCTGGGGAATCGTTCGAGTGCTGGACAAGGCGGATGCGACACTCAAACCGCTCCCAGGGCGCAGCGAGATTCCGCAGTCGGCCAAGTCGGTCTGTCCGGCTGATGCACCAGTGAAGAGCTTCAACGTCTCGGCCATCGACAAGGCGATCCGCTACAACAAGGGGACGCCCGGGACGATGGAAGTCGACCTGGAGCGCAAAATGGTGCTGGGGAATGAAAACGGGAAGATGTACGTGCTCGAAGGCGAAAAAACCAAAGTCGCGTCGGGCAACCTTGAGCCAAGCCCATTGACGCTCCACGTGAACGTCGGGGATTGCATCAAGGTCAATCTGAAGAACGAGATGGTCAAGGACCGTGCAGGGTTCCACGTGGATAATCTCGCGTATGACCCGAAGGAGTCCATGGGCATCAATGCGGGCAACAATCCCGGCGATCAGACGGTCGCGCCGGGTCAGAGTAAGACCTATACGTTCTACGCCCATCCGGAGTTCGGGGAGAACTCGGCTCTGATTCAGGACTGGGGGAACGTGATCGAGAATCCGCGGAACGGACTCTTTGGTGCCGTCATCATCGGGCCGAAGGGATCGCAGTATCGCGATCCGGTGACCGGCGAGGATGTGGGCCAGAAGAGTTCGTGGAGAGCGGATGTGATCGTCGATCGGACGGTGTCAGGAAACGAAAAACGGCAGAACTACCGCTCGTTTGCGCTCCTGTTCCAGGACGAGGACAATATCATCGGGACCAGCTTCATGCCGTACATCCAAAAGGTGGCCGGTGTGACGGCGGTGAACTATCGGTCGGAGCCGACCGATTACCGCACCGAGAAGGGCTGTGCCTACAGCGAAGTGTTGGCCTGTGTGAAGACGGGTGACCAGCCGGTGACGCCGACGATCGCCGCGCACGTCGGAGATTCGGTTGTCATTCATGTGCTTGGTGCCTTCAGTGAACAGGTGCAACTCTTCAGTGTGTCGGGTCATGAATGGAAGCACGAACCGTACATCAACGGGGCGGACCTTGTGAGCACCATGGAGTTCGGTGGGTCCGAAGTCATCAATGCCTGGCTGCACGGCGGAGCCGGCGGACCGAACGGAATTCCCGGTGACTATCTCTGGCTTAACCAGCGTCCGGGCTATCTTGATGCCGGACATTGGGGAATGCTGAAGGTCCTGGACCGAGACAGTCGTGCGATCCTTCCGCTGAGCGGCAAGACTCCGGCTACACAACATGCCGAGGGTAAGTCATCAGCAAAGTCCCTCCCGGTGTCTATGAAGGCGAAGGCTAAGTAGACCAACCTGGAGATCGAAGCAGCGGGGGAATCCGGCTCGTGAGAGACGGGTTCCCCCGTTCGTTTGCCGTCGGTAAACGATGTCTTGAACCCAGCTCAGCCATACGGTAAAAGAACTGATGGAAGTGCGAGCACTGCCTGTCTCGATTGGCTTGTTCTTGGTTTGGCTCCTGTCGATGTCCGTCGGCAGTCTGCCGGAGTCCGCCGCGGCGCTCGATTTTTCAGGGGATCGGATCGTCAAGCGAGGGAAGTCCGTGGTGATGGCGCACGTCAACGCCAAAGACGATCGTTGGCGATTCGAGTTTTCCATCCCTCAGCGAGGGGCCAGCGTGATCATCGTCCGAGTGGATCGTGGTACGGCCTGGTTGATCTTCTCCAAGCGGCGACTCTATCTGGAAGAGCCGATCGCGAATGACCATCGGTTAGAGGTGAGCGAGAAGATGCCGGGCGAAACCTCGCGAGAATTTGTGGGAGACGAAATGCTCAACGGGTATCCGACGGAGCTGTTCGAGGTCACAGTTGCAGAAGAGGGGGAAACTCGGCAATACTATCGGTGGGTGACCAAGGTTCAGCGGTTTCCGATGAAGACCGTGAGCAAGCAGGGAGAATGGTCGGAGGAGTTTCGCCGGTTGATCTTTACCGAACAGTCTCGATTCTTGTTCGAGCTGCCACAGCGATTGGATCCAGCCAATCCACCCGCAAACATGCAACCGACTTTGAATAATCAGTGATGCAGGAGGGATTGGGATGAAACGAATTATCTTAGCGGGGCTCTGTCTCGCAATTTGTGCGTACATGGTCATAGTGGTCGGGTTTCAAACGGATGCCTGGGCGTATGAGTCGGGGACCGTGATAGATGGGGCAACAGTGCAAGGCAAGATCACGTTTACGGGAACCGTGCCGGAGCCAAAAACCTTCGAGCTACGTCGCTACTACGACCGCGAGTATTGCGCGACTCTTTCAGACGGAAAGGGACATCGCCTCCTGAAGGAAGTCAATGTCGGCCAGGATGGTGGTCTCAAGGATGTCGTGGTCGTCATCGAGGGCGTCGAGAAAGGCAAGCCGTTTGCCTTTGCCGATGCCGAAGTGGAAGCGAGTCTCTGCCAGTTCCTGCCGTTTGTCACCGTGGTCAGCGACAAGCGTCGGGTTACGGTGTTTAATCGAGATCCGGTGTCCCATGACATCCAAGGGTATGCGTACGATCAATCTGGGGTGGATATCGTCCTTCATCGGCCGGCGTTGCATGTGAGTGGAACAACAGACATGGTTCAGCTGGTGAAGGGGAGGAAGGTGTTCACGATGCAGTGCGGCATGCATCCCTACATGCAAAATTGGGGATATGCCATTGATAATCCCTACTATGCCGTGACTGGTCCCAATGGGGCATTTACCATCGGTGATCTTCCGGTCGGGACTTATCGCATCAAGGCTTGGCATCCAATTCTTGGGACCCAAGAGCGTGAGATCACGGTAAAACCCAATGAGGCGTTCACCGTCGATTTTCTATTCGAGACGAGCCAACCGGTAAAGTGATGTCAAAGCACTCTGCACGGGTGATGGCGGTTGTGCTTGGAGTCCTCCTCTGCGGGGCTTCGATAGGAGATACTGCCGCCTTGGCAGGGTCCTCAAGGGAAATCCAAGAGCAAGGCAGGGCCATGGTCAGGGATGCGGAAGAAATGGTGATGCACGGTGGAATGGGAGACGGGCATGCGATTCTGCACCACTGTGCCGAAATCGCGAAACAAGCTCAGGCCATTCTCAAGGCGTTGCCCTCGGCTGATGCTCACGGCAAGGAGGCTGCGCCGCATTTGCAAGATGCAATCAAGCATTGCAAACGGGTGGCTGAGATGGGAGATAAGGTTGATCCCGGCGCCAGCTTGAATCCGGCCGTGAAGGCCAGGGCCGCAGTCAAGGAGGCGATGAAACATCTCCTGGCCATGAAGGACGGCGGCGCGTAGCAGACGTTGAAAAAGACCGCTGGCGGCGTTCTCGCATTGCTCAGACCCTCAACGTACCCCTGATGGTACGCCTCGGCCCTTCGTTCGCTGCGGTCTTGCCGGACAGTCTTTTTGACCGTCTGCTTTCAAGCTATCATCATCGGGAAAGATCGGGCTTCGGAACCAAGGGACTCACTGCATTTTGATCTCGCCCAGGCTGGTACGTCTCCAGCATTTTCCTGATTGTCGGCATCACCCGCTCTTCAGCTGAACGAGGAACTTTGACCCGTATTCCTCGTCCTTCGTTCCGGCCCAACGAAAAGATGTGGTGTTCGATGATCTCACCCTGCTTGTCGTCGGTATAGCCGAAGATAAGCTCTTTTCCCGGGAACCCTGCAAGAGATCTCTCCTGATCCGGTTGCCATCGGAGGGTGACCTGTTTCTTGCCATAGAGGTCCGTGATAATGCGATGATGGGCTGAGGCGAACTCGTCGAGCGTCTGCCTGCCTTCCGGACTGCTCCCGCTGACCACATTCATATGACCGGATACTGCCACGAGGCTCTGTTCAATAGGTGGGTGCAGCATCACGCCGACTCCGTCCGGCATAGGATTACCGAGGCGCCAATCATCCGGATAGCGAATGGAAAAACCGAATCGGGCGTTGGTGTAGAGTTTCCATCCGGCTTCATCGGTCTTTTCAGTGACACCAGCATGCGTGGGAGGGGGGCTCGAGCTAAGACAGGACGTGAGCAGAAGCAATAAAATAGAGCATCGAATCATCAGCATCGTCATGAGGCAGCCCCTTGTCTCTTCATTAGCGAATAGATTTGGCACAACGAAAGCCGATGGTGGCCGCGCGCTGTTCCGGCGACGCACCGCTTCTGGTTGCGGTTCGTAGCAATGTCGGAGCGCTCTTCCATGACCCTCCTCGCACAACTTTGTAGCGGCCCTGTTTCACTCCATGTGGGTTACGGTCAGGCATGGTCGTATAGTAGTCGATCCCAAACCAATCGTCGACCCATTCGGCGGCATTCCCCGCCATGTGATGCAGGCCATAGGGACTTCGTCCCTCTTCACCACTTTCCACTGATGCGACGATAGGAATCTCATGCACATGGTACTGGCCGAACATGGCCAAGCCAGGAGCGGGAGGTTTCTGTCCCCAGGGAAAGAGGTTGCCCTTGTCCCCGCGGGCGGCTTTTTCCCATTCCGCCTCGCTTGGAAGACGCTTACCGTAAGTGCGGCAAAAATTTGAGGCCTCAGACCAGGTGACGTAGAGGGCAGGCCAGTGGGCTAGTGTGTCGAGCGGTACCGCGTGGACAGTGATCATGTGGTCGATCAACTTGCGCAAGTCGCGAGAAACGGGACGGTGTTGCCGGTGGAGCCATCGCAGGAACTCACCAAGACTGATCTCATCGCGATCGATTGCAAACTGGTCAAGCCAGACCAGGCGCTGCGGCTGTTCTGTGTCATCGTACGGGAGATCCAGGCTGAACAGGTCTTGGCCGGCCTTAGCCGTTCCCATCAAAAAACGACCATCAGGGACGGTGGTCATGGGAGAACTGCGAGCCAGTGCCGCGATGTGTTCATCAGGCGATGTTTCCCATGCCTTTCCAGCCGCTGGATTCAATAATAATGTTATGAGTACTGCAAGAGTGAGAAGACTGAAGTCAGCAATGGCAAGCCCCATGGCTCTTTGTAGGGAGAGCATTGGCCAGGAGCCAATGGTCAAGGAGTACCATGATCTCGGAAAATTCTTTGCTGGAGGACACTGAGAATTCTCTGCTCCCAGTCGACTCTCATACGGCATGTATTCAACCGCAGTGAGTTTGTAATTCTTTGTTACCATTTACCATTGCAATCCAATTCTTACCACGTCGGCATGGTGTTTGCCTGATAGAAATAAATAAAACTTGGCACCTCGATATGTCCCATCATGCCCCACTTCTGAGGATGATGTTGTCTAGCCGATTAGACGTTATCACTGTCTGATTTCATGAAACCGTAATCATATAGACCTTGAGCGTTATCAATTTATTTGCAAGAGTTCATACGCTAAAGTAGCTGCATTTGCGAGTGAAAATGTTTTCCAACATATGAATTGGCGGTAGATAATTTCTGTCGCCAATGCCATTTGATTTGAAATGGTACGGCTATTGCTTACGTATTGAAGTGCTGGTGAGGGGTTGGGTGATTTTGGACCGGCCTCCGAATGACCCATTCCTTCGTAAGAAGGAAACCTTCACCAGCTCTTCACTCTCCAGTGAATAGGGCCGGATCCAAGTTCGGAGGCCGGTTAAGCATTCATGATCTTCTTCGTACTTAAGACGTCATCGGATCTGATGATGAGTCGAAAATGAGTCTTGACATTTTTCAAAAATAGAACGAACATATGCGCGCCTGAAGACGCGCGTTAATGTGGACTTTTGTCCGCCTGAAACTGCTAATTGAGTAAGGCGTCTGTTCAGCAGAAAGAGAAAGACGGAAGCGAGGGGAGGCCAAAGTGTGTGGGTTCTTCGTTCTAAACTCATCGAAAGGCAAAATCTGATAGGATAATGCCGCGATGTTTTGTGATGCCTCTCCCCAATCCTCCTTTGCAGCGCGAGGGATGAGTCCTTCCGTTGCCTCCTTTCTGCATAATCTGACGCAGTAGAGCGTTTTATTTAAAATTTGAGTGCCCTCCACATTGTCGCATGGGCTGAATATGAGTTTCAGGCTTGATGTCCAGGGGCGACTGATGATTAAGCTGAGCTCTGGGAGCATGGGAGATGGGAGAGTGTGGTCGCTGTATTAGAAGAGAACACGTATCTATCGTGGAATGTGTGGAGTCAAAATTACTCACGTGAAAGCAGAGTCAACGGTTTAGGGTGTGCTAGGGAGTTGTGGACCACTCACGGAGTGTAACTGTCTGCGCAATAGCGCAGACTTAAGCGAGGGGAGGCCAAGTATGGGAGTTTCTTTATTTAAACCTCTTAAAGGACCGAAGCGATCAGGTATCGCGCGGATGCTCCAGGCGGTGTTGTTTGCTGGGGGTCTGATTGCGGCGCCGGGATTGTTTGCTGCCGAGTCGGGGGTTGCTCCTCATGGGGGGCATGCGACGCCGGTGGCAATGCCGGGATGGGCCCAGCAGTTAAAGGGGCAGACGGTTGTTGAGAATGCCATCGAGGGGCGCGCGGACAGTGCGCAAAAGATGGAGTTGCAGCATCACCGGTTGATGGAGAAGCTGGAAGTACAGGCTCAGCAGGATGCGAAGGCTCAGCAAACTTCCGGCGGGTTCAACGGTATGTCGATGATGCATCAGTACATGGGGCAGGATGGAAGCAGCTTCCTCCTCATGACGGATGCTGGAAAGGGTGAACCGGTCTTGAGCTCGGGCGGGAAGTGTCCTGCCGGAGTGCCGACTAAACAGTTCGATGTGTCGATGGTCAACATCGAAATCACCTTGAACCGTTGGCTCGATTTTTACCCGGGCTATATGTATGTGTTGACGGAAGATCTTCCCAAGGCCCGTGCAGAAGAAGCAAAAAACAAGGAGGCACGGGAAAAGGACGGATATGATCCAGGTGCCGTCACCACCGGGTTGCAGGGTGATGTGATTCAGCCGCTCGTTATGCGCGCAAACCCTGGGGATTGCGTGAGGATGACATTGCGCAATCAAATGGAAGGAGAGGATGGGAGTCTCTTCATCCAGGCGTCCAGCATGGTCGTGGCCTCGACTGGGAAACCAGCCACCACGACGAACCCCGATTCCATCGTGGCACCGGGCAAGGTGCAAGAGTTTGAATGGTATCTTCATCCGCAGATGCAGGAGGGGGTGCGCCAGTTTCACTCCTTCAGCCATGACCGCGAACTGACGGTATTGGGGCTCTTCGGGGCTTTCGTTGTGGAGCCGAAAGGGTCCAAGTATGTTGATGCGTTGGGAAGTGGGGGGCCTGCGCCAGAGGTGAAGAGTGGTTGGCAGGTCAATATCGATAACGGGTCAGGACCGGATTTTCGTGAGTTTGTACTCTTCTATCATGAGATCGGCGACGAAGCATTCCGCCCACTGAACAAGAAGGGCGACTTTCTTCCTCAGCGTGATCCGCTGACGGACGCCTATCGTCCCGGTGGTCGTGCGATCAACTATCGCAGTGAGCCGTTCGGGATCGATCAGATGCATCTCCAGCACGAGTATTTCGGGTTTGAAGATGAATCGATGGCCTATAGCTCCTATACGTTCGGCGATACGCCGACCACGATCGCCCGTGGCTACTTAGGCGACCCGGTTAAGTGGCGGGTTGTTCATGGTGGTTCAGAAGTGTTCCATTCCCATCATCCTCATAGTGGAACAATTCGGTGGCAGCGGAGCCCAGGCACCGAGCCCAACAATCTTTGGGCGATGGGTGCGGATGGGCCGGTGAAGTATCCGATCGTGAGAACGAAGTCGGATCGTGTGGATGTGGAAGTTATCGGGCCATCAGAAGCATTGGATCTTGAGCCTGAATGTGGTGGCGGCGGTTGTCAGCATTTGGCAGGGGAGTTTCTCTATCACTGCCATGTGGCCCACCACTATGTGGCCGGGATGTGGGGGTATGGTCGGTTCTACAATACACTTCAAGCGGGAGCGGCACACACGGACAGCATGCCTGATCTTCGGGAATTGCCTGACCGTCAAGGCCGAATGAAGCTTGGTGTCTCTTCGGACAAGTTGATCGGTACCACGGTCGATTGGTTCGGAAAGACGTTTAAGATTGTTAATACGGGTCAGAAAACGAACTGGAAGTCCGATCCAGTGGTAGTGAATATCAAGGATTGGGTGGAGATGTTCGTTCCAGCACAGGGAAAGCCAGGCCATACCGAAGACGAGAAAGGACAGATCCTTTCCTATGATTCGACGGTGTGGGACTGGAAGTGGGATGGAAATGTCGCGCGCGGTGAGCGGGAAAGTACCGCGCAGAATCCAAAATATTCATGGGCAGCCAAGTGGGATGACAGCACCAGGCCTGCCATTCTGTTCGATCCGACCACAGCCAAGATGGCGTGGCCGTTGTTCAAACCGCATTTCGGAAAACGTGTGCCGTTCTCAGCGAACCACAGCGGCGCGCCATGGCTGGAACCGATTCACCAGGATGAAAATGGCGAGCGGACCTCCGAGCCGGCCAAGCCGGGTGAGCAGGGCCGATGGAGCCTCTGTCCGGATAATGCGAATCGTAAGCACTACAACATTCACTTCGTGCGGATGCCGATTACTCTGGCTAAAAAGCAGGGGAAAGAGCCGGCCATGGTCGACAAGGACGGCTTGATCTACGTGCTTCATGAAGAAGAGCGTTTGACCAGAGCGAATGAAGATCTGAAGCTCCCCGCAGTCATTCGTGCCAATGTTTATGACTGTGTGGACGTGCTTCTGACAAGTGAGTGGGATGACGACGACTTCACGAACTTTCAGTCGTCCAAGATCAACATCCACCCCCACTTCTTCCAGTTCGACACGGGGAACTCGGATGGTGTGATCTCAGGGTTTGAGTATGAGATGTCGGTCCGACCATTCACCATGTGGGGAAAGAAGACCAAGCATGGGTTGCCGGCGCCGATGGTGGCGAAGCTTGAGGGCGCAGTGAAGGCTGGAGCGAAATCGTTCAAGATCAAGATGGCTCCAGGTGCCACGCCCTTCCATGTCAACACCGAAGTCATGGTCGGTATGGATTGTTTGGAGAAGGGAAACGATCCGACGGCTTCGTTGCCGCGGGACAAGAGCTGTCAGGAGGTTGTCCGGATCAAGGAGATCAAGGGCAATCAGGTTACGTTCTATAAACCGCTGAAGAATAATCACCCGGCTGGTGATCTGGTATCGCCAGAGTTTGTCCGCTATCGGTGGTGGGTCGACGTGGACATGGGGACCGTGTTCTGGCATGACCACGCCTTCGGTGCGACGACCTGGCCGCATGGCGGGTTCGGCGTGACGATCGTGGAACCGTTCGGATCCACGTATCATGATCCGAAGAACGGTAAGTTGGTCTACAGTGGTCCGATCGCAGATATTCACAGCAACGAACCGATCGGGGCCGGCGTGAGTGGTAGTTTCCGTGAGCTGATGGTGTCGATCCATGACACGGTGCCGCACACCGTGAACGTGATCGAGGCCGGTAATCCGCCAGGACAACCGGTAGAGGTGGCGTTGGAAGCCGGCAAGACCGTGTCGTTCCAGATGCCGGAAAAGATTCTGAACGCACCGAATAAGTACATCAACGGTGGAACGCATACGACCGGCAGCGGCTTTAATTTCCGCGCGGCTCCGTTTGCACAACGTCTGTCAAACAATCCGGATACCTCGAAGCTATTCAGCAGCGCGGTCCATGGAGACCCTGGCACGCCGTTGATTCGTGCGTATACAGGCGACACCTTGGTTGTCCGACTGTTGCACCAGCTCATGAATGAATCCCACGTGTGGACTATCTCAGGTCATACCTTCCTCACGGAACGGTATGCATCTGATGCCAATCGGAAGAACTCGATTCACGTTGGAATCGCCGAGCGGTACGATTTGGTCACAAAGGCGGGTGGATTTCAGGGTATGCCGGGTGACTATATCCATTTCAATGGCAGAAGTTCACATTTCGCGGAAGGTGGATGGGGGATCTTGCGAGTCCTGGACAAACAAGTTCCCGACCTGATGCCTCTGCCGAAGGGAACCAATCCTTTGAGCATTCCTGCCACGCCGAGCTCTGTCTGCCCGGCGGATGCACCGGTGAAGAACTTCAGTGTGGTGGCATTGGATCGCCCGATGAAGTTGAATCCAAAAGCACCGGATGCGATCGAAGTGGACTTCGAGCGGAAGATCGAAATGACCATGCCGGAAGGCAAAATCTTCGCGCTGGAAGGAGAAGCAACGACGGTATCCAGCGGTACGACGCCGAACCCGCTGACGCTACGCGTCAATTTGGGTGACTGTATTAAGGTGAATTTGACCAATAAGATGAAGGCGAGTCGGGCGTCATTCTTTGCGCCTGGGTTGGCCTTTGATCCGAAAGACAGCCAAGGTTTGAACGTCGGCAACAACGGCGGCGACCAGACTATTGGTCCAGGTGAAAAGCGTCAGTACACCTATTACGCACATCCGTCGAACAAGGAGACAACTTCCTTGGTGTGGGACGGTGGCAACATCGTGGTGAACCCACGGAACGGATTGTACGGCGCGATCATTGTCGGTCCACGGGGATCTCAGTATCGTGACCCTGTGAGCGGTGCGGATCTCTCACAGAAGAACGCCTGGCGGGCGGACGTGATCGTGGATACGGCGCTCCCAGAGAACGTCGGGAAACGGAACTACCGAGATGTCGCTCTCTTCTTCCAGGACGAGGATAACATCATCGGGACGGCGTTCATGCCGTATGTGCAAAACGTCGCGGGGTTGACGTCGGTGAACTACCGTGCAGAGCCGTACAAGTTCCGAGAAGATCAGGGCTGTTCGCTGGGGAAGATCTTCCAACCTTGTGTTGTTGACAAGCCGGAAGATCCAGTGACGCCGTTGATCGAAGCGCACGCAGGTGACGCGGTCAGGATTCATGTGATCGGCGCCAATAGTGAGCAAAACGGGATGTTCGGAATCGAAGGTCATGAGTGGCCGATCGAACCGTACATGCCTGGTGCTGATATGATCAGTGTGGTGGAGTATGCCGGTTCTGAAACCCTCGATGTGTTCCTCCGTGGCGGTGCGGGCGGTCCGTACCGTCAAGTTGGTGACTTTGTGTGGTCGAATCAGCGGCTACCCTACACGCAGTCAGGACAGTGGGGGTATCTCCGGGTATTGCCGGCTGGTGATACACGGATTCAACCACTCGGTACTGGCGGATCCGCAGCCAAGCGGGCTGACTTTGCACCGCAACCTAAAGCTACTCCGACCGCGATGAAATAGCGGAACGGAGATAGTGTCGCATCTGTGGGGGAGTCGCCTGTTTCATGCGGCTCCCCCACTTGTGTTTTTATTTGCTGTCCCGGTACTGAGTATGGACGGTCGATTGAACGATCAGGGCGAACAAGGAGATCGTAATGAACGCGAAGTGGATCACATCGGTGCTAATGGGGTGGGCTATATTCTCGCTGAGTGGACCCGTGGCGGCGTATGAGGAAATCTCGGTTTCAGACGGTGGGAGCATTATGGGGACTGTGTACTTGGGGGGGCAGGTTCCTAAGCCGAAAGGTTATAACCTGACAACGTTGCCCGATCCCTTCTATTGTGGCCGTATCTCTGACGGGAAAGGTTGGCGAATCTTACAACCGTTTAATGTCGGGACTGGGGGTGAGTTTCGAGACGCAGTGGTCTATCTTGAAGGTATTGAAAAGGGAAAGGCGTTTGAAGAGGCAGGCATTCCACAGATTGAGGCGAAGGACTGTTTGTTCCTCCCTTTCACGACAATCGTGCGAGATGACCAATCGGTGACGGTCGTCAACATGGATCCCGTCATGCATGATATTCAGGCGTATGAAACCTCTCATCTTGGCGCACGAGTGCTGTTCAATGTTCCGCTCCCGATGAACCCGCAGCACCCTCGAAACTTTAAAGATCGTAGCGATGCGGCGATGTACCACAAGCACATGGCCGGTGCCCCAATGAAGCAATTGGTGAATCTCAGCAAAGGGCGCAGAATCTTCGTCATGCAGTGCGGTTTTCATGCCTACATGGAGAGCTGGGGGCTGGCGGTCAACAATCCGTATTTTGCCAAGACGGACGACGAGGGACGATTTGCCATCACCAACGTTCCTCCAGGCACCTATAAGTTGGTTTTCTGGCATCCCTATGTAAGGACGCCGGTTGAGCAAACCGTTACTGTGCGTCCGAGAGAGACCCTGGAAACGACGCTGATGGTCGAGGCTCCGACGGGGCGGCTGTACGCCAATGAGGTCTTAGAACACGACTATGTCCGTTACAATGTGACGGAAGAGACACAGAAGGAGATTGAGCCGATGATCCAGAAGCAGAAGCGCTAAAGGGCAGATCGATGAAAGTTCAGGGGGCTACCCTATCACTCGTCAGTTTTATGAGGCGCACATGCGTGATGGTGGTGTGTGGTCTGGTATGGCTCATTGCTGTCTCGGCAAGGGCTGATCATGAGAGCTCGAAGCAGCCTCCGCTGTGGACGCCACGGGATGAAGCGGAGCGGTTGGGGGTGATGGAGGTACCGGGGGGAATGGTATTGGTCCCGGCAGGACCGTTTCTCATGGGGAGTGATCCGCGAAAGGACCGAGCTGCCGGTCCGCAGGAACAGCCACAGCACGAAGTCTATCTCGACACATTCAAGATCGACCGGTTCGAGGTGTCAAACGTTGAATATCTTAGATTCGTGCTGGGGACAGGAGCAGATTGGCCGAAGTTCTGGCGAGAGAACCCATTTCCGGAAAAGGCCGCACTCCATCCCGTGATTAACGTGAGTTGGCATGAAGCCGATGCCTTTTGCCGGTGGAGTGGGAAACGGCTTCCCACTGAAGCCGAATGGGAGAAGGCCGCACGTGGGGGGGACGGTAGGATTTTTCCGTGGGGTAACGAACCGGCCGGTTGGATCAAGAGCAATATTGCCCATCCTGGTTCGAAGCGCGGATTCAAGTACCCTCCGCTCGCCAATATCAATCGCTATGACAAAGGTGTCAGTCCGTACGGCGTTTATCAAATGGCGGGTAATGTCAGTGAATGGGTCTCGGATTGGTTTGATCCTGAGTATTATCGGCAAGGTCAAGACAAGAATCCGTCAGGGCCCAGCAGCGGGGAGCTCAAGGTTTTTCGTGGTGGGTCCTGGAATGAAGACCCGGAGGTTGCACGCTCCGCCGGCCGAAATGCCGGGCCACCAGATAGAGAGAGTTATCTGACAGGGTTTCGTTGTGCGAATTCTGGAGGCGAGGTAAATGCCGAAGCATCGAATATCGGCCGGGATGGTACCGCACCGACAGTGATGCGGTCTGCAGAGTGAGGGTTGCTGGGCGATGGATGTTGATCCTTCAAGAGAAAAGGAGATCTTCGTATGAGGGATGCAAGAGGAGGAACATGGCGCAGGGCTGGTTGGAGCGTCCTCATGGTCGGCGCCGTAACAGCTATGGCTCACGTCGCATGGGGGCTGGATACACAAGACATCACGGTGGAATGGACGGAATCCGGAAAGAAGCTGGCCGTGGAACGAGTGGCCAACTGGAAGGCGAAAGGGGAAATGATTTTGGTTCCCGCGGGAGAGTTCCTGATGGGCAGCGACAAGAAGACGGATCGTCTGGCCTATCGAGGCGAGATTCCGCAACGACGCGTGTATCTCGATGCTTTTGAAATCGATAAGTATGAAGTCTCAAATCTTCAGTATCTGAAATTCATTCTGGCGACCGGGCGCAATCCCCAGTTGGATTGGCGCTACGACGGTGGAAATTTCCAAGAGGCGATGGCTCACCATCCGATCATGCACGTCACGTGGCAAGACGCCGACGCGTATTGCAAGTGGGCGGGCCAGAGACTGCCGACTGAGGCGGAATGGGAAAAAGCGGCACGGGGTGAAGACGGACGAAAGAATCCGTGGGGGGATCAATCTGCGGGATTGAGCCGAGCGAACTTCGGAAGGACGGGGCTTTCTGGACCCGTGCGGGATCGGCCTGAACGGTCACTGATGTATCCACCAATCATTGCAGTGGACAAGTATGAAAACTCTGTGAGCCCCTACGGCCTCCATCAAACCATGGGTAATGTGGCTGAGTGGGTATCCGACTGGTATGACCAGGATTACTACAAGACGGCACCGGATCGAAATCCTCAGGGGCCGAAAAGCGGGACTCAAAAAGCGTTTCGCGGCGGAGGTTGGATGGACAGCACCACAACGATGAGGGTGGCGATGAGGAATGGGACTGATCCAAACACCAAAATAAATTGGTTGGGATTTCGTTGCGCCAAGTCGGTGTCTGGGGATCAATCGTCGAGTAAAATCTCTCAAGCGCCAGAGGAGTCCTCGACCTTCGAGGCGAAACCCTGAACGATCGCACTCCCTGGTGTGTAATCGGATCTGCTTATGTTCGTCGAATCACTCAGCCGAGTGTAGTTCATTGAACGAGCAGGGTGAGGAGCGTCTATGTTACGCAGGTGGTTCGATTCGTACATCATTTGCCTTGTAGCGACCGGTCGGCGGCCAGCCGCCATCGTACTTGTGGTCCTGCTCCAGGCGGGCGTGCCGCCTCTGAGCGATGGAGCGCCGGGAGGCAAGACGGAAGTGTTGCCCATGGAGAAGGCTGCGCCTGCTGCAGTGGTCATCGAGGCGTCCGGGACTGAGCCGGAATTGAGGCGTCAGATGAGAACAAAGAACGGTGTGGCGGAATTGGAAAGCGGTACGGTTCGGTTTTCACTGGCACCCACGGGGAGTTATGGTTTCATTGCCCCCAAGCAGCTTGGGATGGCATTGGTGACACAGAGTCCGGATTTGATGCTGGAGCGGGTGTCCTCCTCGTCTGGATCCTACGAAATTCATAAGCTTGGCGATGGGAGTGGGCTTCTGATCGGTTTTGTGGGGAACGAGGCTGTCCCCCAAATCAAGCCGAGCGAACGGCCGAAAAGCGTACGGCTTTTCCTGTATTCGAATTCGTTTCGCAATGCCACGACGATTGCGGCAGTTCCATTAACGAAACTCATGGTCGACCAGATGCCCCGTCGGATTGATTCCAGGCAAGTGAATGGCCCTGTCTTGCTGGAAATGGATTTACAGGGGACGGCTAATCGTAAAGCCCCCAGCCAATAGGATTGACCTGGTCTATCGAGATTGCGTTGTGTGTACCTCCACGTAATGTGAGTGTATGTCCGGAAAGGGGGCCTTGGTCTTCTGTTCTTCCTGGGTAAGTTTATTTCGTATTGTGAGAAAGATGCGGAAGGTAATGCAATCATGAGTGCTGAAAGGGGAGTTCATCCGTGAGCGGATTGTTGCACAAGTGTTGCGTCGAGATCGTGCTTTTAATCGCTGTGGTGATGCTGCCGATGAGTGCGGCGGCCTATGAGGTGATTGATGTACCGCACGGTGGGACGATTGAAGGCATCGTGACATTGCGTGGCGATCCTCCTGAACCGAAAGGCTTCAACCTCATCACATTTCCTGATCCTGTCTATTGTGGGAGGATTTCAAATGGGCGTGGGTGGCGATTGTTGTATGATTTTGTCGTCGACTCCCGTCGAGGCCTGAAGGACGCGATTGTCTTGCTTGAAGGTGTCGAGTCCGGCAAGCCCTTCGACCTATCAGTTCCGTTGATCGAAGCCCGAGATTGCAAATTCGAACCATTTATGACGATTGTTCGAAATGGGCATGCGGTGGAAGTGATCAATATGGACCCGGTCATGCATGATATTCAGGGATATGA
>JAHBWQ010000005.1 GCA_019636915.1 Nitrospira sp.
CCGACATCACCTATGTGCCGACCGCGGAAGGCTGGTTGTATCTCGCTGGCATCAAGGATCTGTACACCTGCGAGATCGTTGGATATGCCATGGGGGCCCGGATGACGACGGCGTTGGTGAGCCAAGCGCTGGGCGCGGCGGTGTGGGCGAAGCGCCCACGCCCGGGACTGATCCACCACTCCGATCGCGGCTCGCAATATTGTGCCCAGGACTATCAAGCGCAATTGCGGCAGTTCGGTCTGACCCCGTCTATGAGTCGGCGAGGCAATTGCTATGACAATGCCCCGATGGAGAGTTTCTGGGGGACGCTGAAGACTGAGCTGGTGCATCATCGGCGCTACGAGACCCGTGAGCAGGCGCGGCACGAGATCTCGGAGTACATCGAGAGCTTCTATAACCGGCAGCGGCGGCACTCCCGGCTCGGGAATCGCTCGCCAGTGGCATTTGCCCAGCAGTGGGCCCGTCAACAGCTGGCGGCGTGAGGCTGCAACTCATGGCGTCCACTATTGACAACCGGGGTCAGTTTCTTACCGGTATGGAGCCCAGGGACGCGGTAAGCGATTGATGCCGTCGAGTGCGGCGACTTTGTAACATTCTGCCAAAGTCGGGTAATTGAAGACCGTGTCGATGAAATAGTGGATGCGCCCACGATGGGCCATGACGGCCTGACCGATGTGAATCAGCTCCGTCGCCCCTTCTCCGATGATATGGACGCCGAGCAATTCGTAGGTCTGCCGGTGAAACAAGAGCTTGAGCATGCCGGTTTCGTCGCCCATCAGCAGCCCACGGGCGATTTCTTTATAGCGTGCGATGCCCACTGCATAGGGAACCCCGGCCTGGGTGAGTTCTTCCTCGCTCCGTCCCACCATGGAGAGTTGCGGGATGGAGTAAATACCGTAAGGAAGCAACGAATTGTCGGTGCGATCCGGATACCCGAAGGCATGGCAGGAGGCGTGGCGGCCTTGCTGCATTGAGGTTGAGGCCAGGGCCGGAAACCCGATGACGTCGCCGGCTGCATAGATATGCGGAACCGCGGTCTGGAAATGTTCATTCACGCTCAGGCGACCCCGAGTATCCGCCTTCAATCCCGCCGCTTCCAGGTTGAGTCCTTTGGTCGCGCCGACCCGGCCGATCGCATACATCAGCGTTGATGCTTGGATCGGCTTGGCATGTCGCAAATGGACATCGATCGAATTGTCGGCCCCTCTCTTGATCGCGAGCACTTCTTCATCGTGATAGAGGGTGACGCCGATCTCTTTCATCCGTTGCTGGAGCATGTCGATGATCTCGACGTCGGCGAATTCCATGAGCCGGGGACGTTTATCGATGAGCGTGGTGGGAATCCCGAGTGCGGCGAAAATGGAAGCGTACTCTGTGCCGATGACCCCGCCACCGACAATGACGATGGAGGTGGGAAGGTGTTTGAGGGTCATGAGCCTGTCCGTATCGATGATCGTGGTGTCGTCGAACGGGATCTCGGATGGGCGGCTTGGTTCCGTCCCGACGGCGATGACGATGAAATCAGCCGTATGTTCGCTCAAACCGTTCCGGTGTTGAATGCGGAGACGGCGCGGATCGACAAAGCTGGCTGATCCGGGAATCATGTCGATCCGATTCCGAGCCATCTGATCGTGGACGACCTCGATCTCGTTCGTGATGACGTAGTTGGTGTGGAGCGAGAGTTCCTCGATGGTAATCCGTTCCTTGAGCCGGTAGGGAGCACCGTAGATACGGCGTTGCGGAATTCCGGAAAAATAGAGCACGGCTTCACGCAGGGCTTTACTCGGAATCGTGCCGGTGTTGATGCAGACGCCTCCGACGACTTCCTTCTTCTCGATCAGGCCCACCTTCTTGCCGAGTTTGGCCGCCTGCACGGCGGCCTTTTGGCCAGCAGGTCCCGTACCGATGACGAGTAAATCATAGTGTGCCATAGTGCTCCGAAGAACTGAGGCTAAGGTTGAGGTTCAAGAAAACATGAAAGCTTCTGGTCCAGTCACAACATTCACATGACCCGTAACTTTTACCTTAACCCGTTTCACCCTAGCTTTCCGTCACCAATTGACGGGCCGACCTGAAGACTTCTTCCATGTCCGGTATGTAGTTGGGTGAGCTCAGGGATGATTTAGAGATCGCGAATGGTGTTCATTTGGCAACGACCATCGGGCTCTGGTCAACATGTGAGGACCTTCCAAAAAGAGGCCATGGGTTTCCCAAACTCTCCTCCTCGGTAGTCGGACAAGATAGTCACATTGGCGATCTTGGCTTCCTCGTCAAATTGCTTTCGGGCGAAGGAACGTTGCCGGCACCCTTGGTTTCCGCAAGGTTCACCAGGGATGAGTCGTTCTGCCACACCTTCACGTCGCGGAGCGGATCGACGATTTGAACTCCCTTACCGGCGAGCGTCAGCGGCATCTACTGTCCCAACTATTGCTCATATCGCTGGGTGGTGCTATCAACCTTCATGAGCGGTGAATCGTTGATCGTCCTCGCACGAAGACTCACCGAACAATTTCGGAGAAGAAGGTGCCAGGAACCATGTCCTAATTGCCAAACAGTGTCCAGCCACATTCACCTGCGAGGGTCCTACCTTGTCTCATAAGAGACCTGACCTCCGCGAAAATGTAACATGTCCCAGCTCTTCCTTTCCCTGGTTATTGCCTTAGGTATAGCCGAGAAACCGAGGCCGGTCTCGGACAGAAACCATTTTCACTAGGTCCCGTATGGAGAGAACCCCGACTATCTTGCCGTTCTCACTGACGGCTAAGTGACGCACACCCCGTTCGGCCATGACCTGACTGGCATCGCGAATCGTACGATTGACATCAATGCTCAGCAGAGGGGAGCTCATCACATCACGGACACGGGTCTTGCCTGCATCCTGGTTGGGGGCGAGCCCTTTTCGGACCAGATCGCTCTCGGTCACGACGCCGACAAGCTCGTCGGCCTCAATCGTCAGCAATGACCCGATGCGTCTGTCGCTCATTTGCACAGCGGCCGCAAACATGGACTCTTCGCTGCCGATCGTCGCGGGCGAGGTCGCCATCAGGACACCAAGCGGCCGGTACACCCCGTCGAGCTCGATGACGGGACCGCTCTCCGCATCCACAAACGATCGCACCAAATCCCGTACTGAAAGCACCCCGACGATCTCCCCCCCCTCCACCACGCAGAGGTGACGGACCTGGTTGCCTTCCATCACATGGCTGGCATCCAACATGGAGCATTCTGTCGCGATCGTCAAAGGTGGGCGGCTCATCACACGATCCACCATTGTGACCGTCGGATCCATTCCCTTCGCAAGGACTTTCCGCACCAAATCCGTCTCCGTCACTATCCCTATCGGTCCTCGTTTGGGATCGCCGGACTCTACCAACACACAGCCGATACGCCGAGCCCCCATCCGCTCGGCCGCCAGCACGGCCGTCGTCTCTTGTGGGACCATTTCCAGATAGCGATGCACAAAGGCCTTGACAGTTCCGCCGCTAGACTCATGCATCGCAACTCCGTGTTCCTAAAAACAGATCGTCCTTCCGTACACCCGATAGTCCGGAGCGCCTTCACCCTGATGCTCTCGCAATCACTATACACGATTGCGTCGGCACGCACACGATGTGGTGGACATGAATTCAGGAACCTGGTTGGTTGGGCTACCAACGTCGGGGTCTTCATTGAGGCCCAAGCCATGCCTGGGGAGAATGCGCCGATTGGAAGGGGCTGTGCGCAGGTGCGCCGGTTCAAAGCGACCCTGCATTCGAAGCACGCGCTGCCGGTGGCGGACAACCGGGTGCCCAAACGTTTGCCGCCACGCGACCGAACGAGGTATGGGTCACGGACATCACCTACGGTACGCCCAGCCAACGAAGCCCGCCTGGCTGGGGCTGAGTTGCTTGAGCATGTCTGGAATGCATGACCCGATGGAGCGGCTGTAGCAGTCACGAGCATGCCCTCCTTCTGCTACGAGAAGGAGTGAGCCGAAGCGGCGGTGACTTGCCGGACACGGGCAAGGTGACGCAGTCAGCAGGAAACGGGGCGTGCGGCGAAGCGGTTACGCCAAGATGTGCCTCTAGGCTGAACATGGGACGGTTGAGGAACACGCACCTATTGACCCGCATCTGAGGGTTGAAATGTCACCCCTGCCGACACCGCTTCACAGGCAGGACGCGGATCCGGGCCCGTCATAATGCGTAGGGACGTGTACGGCGAATGCAGGCTGGACATGTATGCTAGCCAGCAGGGAGTCATGGGGAGCGCGTAGCTAGACCATGACGTCCGAGACGACTTGCGGCACGCAAGGAGAAAGACTGCGATAGGCAACCTCGCCCGTGTGTGAAGTCCAGCATGTGAACTGGGGAAGGCGTGTACCGATAACCGATGACAAGGGAGTGTGTCCCCCGACGCGGTACACGTTGACGGAGCCCTCGTAGTAGTCCGAGGTCGGGAACGCCGGCCACATGGCGAAGGGGGGCAGTTTGAGCGGCATGTGTGGCGGATTACCTGACCACAATGAGGTGAAGACCTTTGATAATCAGGGAAATGCAACGCAAGCTGGCAACGTGGTCAACGGAGAACCCCGAACGTAAGTTCGATCGACTCCTGAGACTGATTGCTGATCGAACATGGCTGGCAGAAGCCGTGCGCATCACGCTCGCATCCAGTGGTGCGCGAACGCCGGGCGTCGATGGGGTCGACAAGGCCATGATGACGGGAAACCTTCACCAGGAACTGGCGACGATACGCGCCGAATTGTTAGCGGGCTCCTATACGCCGCAACCCGCACGGCGCGTGTACATCCCCAAGGCGAACGGCACGTTGAGGCCCTTAGGGATCCCCTGTCTGCGGGATCGAGTGGTCCAGAGAGCGATGCTGATGGCCATGGAGCCGATCTGGGAGAGTGATTTCCATCGGATGTCCTATGGCTTCAGGCCCGCCCGAAGTGTGCACCATGCGATACGAACGGTCAAATTGCAGCTGCAGGAAAGTGACGAGCAAAGAACGGCAGGTCGCTGGGTGATCGAGGGCGACCTGGCCAGCTACTTTGAGACTGTCCATCACCGCCTGCTGCTGAAAGGCGTCCGCAACCGTATCGCAGATCAACGCGTTCTCGCCTTGCTTTGGAAGTTTATCAAAGCAGGGGGTGTTGATCGGGGTCTCTTTTGCGCCGCGAGCGAAGGTGTTCCACAAGGGGGAGTTATCTCTCCGCTGCTATCCAACATCATGGTGCATGAATTTGATGGCTGGATGGAGGCAAACTACCTGAAGCCCAAAGGTGCGTAAGGACCGATGGGCATGGAACTTCGGTATTCTCAAACAGCGGCCGATTGCTGTACGAGAGAACCGGCAGTGGAAACCAGGCGTCTCCTACTGCCGCTATGCGGATGATTTCGTCGTGGTCGTGAAAGGAACCCGTGCGCATGCTGAGGCGATACGCGAAGCGTGCCGGACGTTTCTGGAAGGGACGCTCAACCTCACGTTGAATATGGAAAAGACCCATATCACCCACGTGAATGACGGCGTTGTCTTCCTCGGCCACCGCATTTTAGCAAGCGGGGGCCACGAGGTCATCTGCGACCGGTCACGACGATTCCATGGGAGAAGTACCGGGGCTTCACCGACAAGCTGGTCAAGGAACTGTCTGGCAATTACAGCGTGAACAGCTGAACAGCATGGACCTGATGGAACGCCTGAACCGGAAACTCTCGGGATGGGCGAACTTCTATCAATACACTGACTATACGGCAACCGTCTTTAGCCGGGTGGACCGGACCGTCTGCTGGAAGTTCGGACATTGGCTCGCGCGCAAGTGTCGGCGAGGATTCCCGAGCCTGATGCGTGAACACGTTCGGGCACCAGAACCGGGGCGTGCCACCACATGGGTACTGAAGGGACAGAATAGTCGGGGGTGGTATGGCGAACAGGCGTTGCGGCGTCTGGCCACCAGCCGCAAAGGTCAGTTCAGGTGGCGGACCCTGGAAGGGAACCCGTATCTGATTCGCGACGAGCATCGCACGTTTCGCGAATCGCGCTACGCTGACGTGGCTTTTGCATTCAGCAACGCTTAAATGGAGAGCCGGATGCGCTGAAAGGTGCAAGTCCGGTTCGGGGAGGAGAGTCCGGGAGATAGTTCGACTACGCCCGGTCTCTCACTCCACTGCCCACTGCAGAGGGGTGGCTGTATCTGGCGGGCGTCAAGGATCTCCATACCTGTGAAGTCATTGGCCATGCGATGGACGCCCGGGATGACGGCGGACTTTGGTCAGTCAGGCCCTGCTCATGGCGGTGGGGGCGAAGCGCCCGCAACCGGGACTGATCCACCACTCGAATCGCGGGTCTCAATACTGTGCCCAGGACTATCAAGATCAGTTGGAAAGCTTTTGGGGGACGTTGAAGAACGAACTGCTGCATCACCGGCGGTATGACACGCGGGCGCAGACTCGGCAAGAGATCGCAGAGTACATCGAGATCTTCTACAACCGTCAGCGACGGCATTCTCGACTGGGGAATCGCTCGCCCGACGCGTTCGCCCAACAGTGGGCCCGGCACCAGCCAGCGGCGTGAGGCTGCAATTCATGGCGTTCACTATTGACAACCGAGGTCAGAAATGATGCGGCTGCAAGAGGTGGACAAGGGAGTGCTCTGAGTCATGACGAGTACTGGCCAGCTCAGTGGACAGCGCATTCAGTTCAAACGGCTGAAGGCATAGCAAAGGTCATGAGGCTCGTGATACAGAAAGGTATGATCCAGCGAACGCTTGAAACGCTGTCCTTTGATAATACCTATGCCCGTCTTCCCCAGGCGTTTTATGCACGATTGAACCCAACTCCATTTAGCGCGCCTCCCTATTTAATCCATGCCAACCAGTTTGCGGCTGAGTTGATCGATCTTGATCCAGAGCAATCGACGCGGCCAGAGTTCGCAGAGCTCTTCGGGGGGAATGCCCTCGCGCCGGGCATGGAGCCACTCGCGATGCTGTACTCAGGCCATCAATTCGGGGTGTATGTCCCACAGCTGGGTGATGGGCGTGCGATCCTCCTCGGAGAAGCGACGAACGAACGGGGTGAGCGGTGGGATCTCCACCTCAAAGGAGCAGGGATGACGCCGTTTTCTCGAGATGGGGATGGCCGAGCGGTGCTGCGCTCCACGATCCGTGAATACCTCTGTTGTGCCGCGATGCAGGGGCTTGGCATTCCGACTACACAGGCACTGTGTATCGTCGGTAGTGACGACAAGGTCTATCGCGAGCAGATCGAAACCGGTGCAATGTTGGTTCGGATGGCGCCGTCACATGTCCGTTTCGGTAGCTTTGAAGTGCTCTATTACCGGAAGCAATATGACCATTTGAAAACCTTGGCCGATTATGTGATCGACCAGCACTTCCCCCATCTCCGCGATGTTGACGAAAAGTATGCGCAATTCTTCACCGAAGTCGTTGCACGAACCGCGAGGTTGATCGCGCACTGGCAGGCTGTCGGTTGGGCCCATGGGGTGATGAATACGGACAATATGTCGATCCTCGGTCTGACGATGGATTACGGTCCTTATGGGTTCATGGATGACTATGATGCGGGGTTTATCTGCAACCATTCTGATTACAACGGTCGTTATGCCTTCAACCAGCAGCCTTATATCGGACTCTGGAATCTGAGCTGCTTAGCCCAGGCTCTGTTGCCGTTGGCAGAGAAAACAGCGCTCAAAGCAGGTCTGGAGACGTATCAACCGTTGTTTGATCGGGAATATCAGAAGCAGATGAGGGAGAAAGTCGGGTTGGCGGATGAACAGACCGGAGACGCGGAGCTGATTCAAGACTTCCTCGGGTTGCTTCAGGGAAGCCATGCTGACTACACGATGGTGTTTCGAGAGTTGAGCACACTTTCCACGAAGAAGGATGCGGTGCATGAGAAGGTGCGCGAGCACTTTCTCAACCGCGAGAGGTTTGACGAGTGGGCGGTACGTTATCGAGATCGGTTGCGACGTGAACACAGCCACGATGAGGAACGGTGTGATCGAATGAATCGGGTGAATCCCAAATACGTGCTGAGGAATTATCTTGCGCAGATCGCAATCGAGAAGGCACAACACAAAGACTTTTCTGAAGTCGATCGACTTTTCACATTGCTCCAAACTCCCTTCGCCGACCAGCCGGGTATGGAATCCTACGCCCTCCCGCCACCGAACTGGGGGAAACACTTGGCAGTCAGTTGTTCATCCTGAATCAGCTTGATGATCTACCTATCAGGTGTACGGCCGGGACAGAGTTCGAATCCAAGGCGTGATTTCCTCATGCCGCTCTCTCCTAGTCCCGCGACACCAAACGGATCCGTCTCAACATCGTGTCTGACTTCGCGGTCCGGGCGTTGGGTTGTGGTGGGTAGGGTGCCAGCCTGCACGGCCGATGGCCACAATAACTTGTAGCCTGCGAGCAGGGCACCAACGAGAGAGGTTTTCATAAATGTCCGGCGAGTCCAAACCAAGGAATCTTTGTGTGTCATTGACCGCTCCGATTATGGTGGCTTGTCGTCTGTCTTGAAATCAGTTCCCTCCCGATAAATAGTTTCATGATCGTCCAATGGCGAAGGAGTCTTTTGCTCATACGATCAGCTCCAGCGCGCGTGTGTGCCAAGAGAGGACTGCTTTACGGATATTGATCTTGTCCGAAATTTTGGCATGGTCTGAACGGATGATGTGGGCGGCAAAATCAGCCATAAATCGGCTCTTGAGCGTGGCACGTGCACGGTCGACCCCGACCTCTTGGTAGGGGGCAACGGACAGCAGGAGAAAGCCATCATCGGGGATACGGTCGTCGCGCATGTTGGCCGCGATGATCCCACCGGCTTTGCTGAGCGGATCGGCAAGTTCAGGGCTGTAGGGGCCGATAATCAATGCCAGGTTCGGCATGTGGAGCCAGTGGAATCCGCGCCCGATGCCGATCATCCATTCATGGTGGACGATCTCCAGCGTGCGGTCGCTTTTCCGGATTTCCTCGATATGAGCGATGTTGCCCTGTACGAGAGGCAAGAGATCCTCCTGCATCTCCTCGGGCATGTCGGGATACAGCCGGGACAACGAGGCGGGTAATGAAGCAAGATCCTGTGCGGAAACGGTCGAGAGGTCCAAGATGTCACGATGATTACTTCCGTGAAGAACCAGCGCGTCCTCGTCGGTTTCGAATCCACAGACCAGGGGGTATACCGTGCTGTGTGCTGAGCCAAAGACCTCCTCCACCTGCCGTTTGGTCCGCAGCGCATGGTCTCGGGAGGCATCGGTGTTATAACCCCAGCCTGCACAGCCACGATGTTGATCACCCTTTGAATAGTGGTAATTGATCAGGACCAGCGTACGTCGGCCATGTCGGACCATGTGCTGGACCTGCTCTGTCATGACCTCTCCGAAATGTGGCCATCCCATGTCGAAGCGACCGCCGATATTACGGATCGGCTGGATAATTCCGGATGGGGTATTGGTGGCCACGGAGAGGTTGAGGCGCCCATCCATGCATTTAAGGGCAATGATGGCAGTGTCATGTTTCGCACTGTACCGTTCGCGCGCCAGAAAGGATTCCGGACTCTGGTAGACCTGGGCATAGCGACGGGCATGTTCCATCAACCAATCAATTCGTTGTTGTATGGGTAGGTTGCGGATAACTGAACTGTCCGGACTTACTTGAGCCAAGGCAGAATTGCCCATCAGGATATGCCTCCAGGATTGAGCGGCTAGGGTTTCTTTCAATCGGTTTCCTGTTCTCGCCTAGACCTGGGAGCAAAATAAATACCTCATCAAGATTCTACCTTCACTCCATACGGTTTTAGGTGACACAGTTGTGAGCGATGTGTGCGAAAACAGAAAGAAGAATTACTGCGCACAGTGAAGCACTAGATGGCAAATTCAATGTGTGTTTGGATGGTGTTCTTCGGTGTAATAGGTAAATATGAGCGATTTCGCGATGAGCGTGATGTGCGAAAAGCAGGATGCTGATAGGAAAGAGGTATCGATGCTGGGTCCTGATGATGATCGAGCATAAAGTTCTGTCCGGACTCCATCCTCGCTCGTCAAGGGTTGTTGGTTCATGCTGTTAACGAGTTCCTGTAGGGTGCTGGGTCTGGGTTTGGGGCTGCCTTATCGTAGGCGCCGTATCGCTCGAGCGGCGAGGTGACAAAGAAGCCAAGCGATTCCAACAATGCTGTGACGCTGGATCTATCCCTAGTGTTGGTTGGAGTCCTGTGAACTACACGATTGTGTTTTAAAGTGTGGCCCGTTTGCATGTAGAAGAACGCGTTGAGCGAGAAGTCGCGGGAGCATTTTCTCGATCATGAAGGGTTTGATAAGTGGGCCGTACGGCATCAAGATTTGGTTACAAGCGGAAGGCAGCCGTGACGACGAACGGTGTGACCGAATGGATCGTGTGAATCCTAAGTATTTGCTGAGGAATTGCCTGGCCCAGATTGTGATTGAGAACGCGCAGCGCCAAGACTTCTCCGAGATCGATCGACCCTCCACGCTGCTCCAAGAGCCCTTCAAAGACCAGCCAGGCATGGAAACGTATGCTCTCTCTCTCCACCGAATTGGGGCAAGCCTTTAGTAGTCAGTTGCTCATTGTAAGAACCGTAGGCCACCCTATTTCTGCCGTCCATGGCCATGTCTCTCTACTTCACAGTCTCGGATGTCTGATGTAGAGTGTCACGCACGGACACTGCACGAGTGTCTGGATGATGGCACTCATCTCCTAGAAGCCGGATGGCCAAAAAGCAAAGCGATTCAAAAATTGCCGTGGCAGGGGCATTAACCCTAGTGCTGGCGCTGGCGGGAGCTATGCTGGTCAAGGAACCGCTGCGCAGTTCACGTCCGGTCGGCATGGGACTGGACATGAGGGCCACGGTTGAAGAGCAAGCGGTACGCGCACGTTTGTGGGAAGATCCTGTCGCCGCGGTGCAACGGGGCCTACGGGAAGTCAAGACGAACCGATCAGCCGCTACACCGTTCCCTCCACTCACACAACGGCTCCAATCACTTCGGCAAGCCATTACCGAGCGGGTCAAGGAGGGCCAGCGTCTTACGGTCCTCCTGGTGACGACCGCTGGAGGTCCCTATGTCGAAAGCACCGAGTCACGCCTTCGAGATCGGTATGCCATTGGTACGGCACTCGGTGTCGCGTGTTATGTGCCTGAACAGGAAGGTCAGATTTCATTTGTCGAGTGGGACCCACAGAGTCCTCTGTCGGCACTGCCCTATGAGTGGTACCGACTCAGACGGACCAGGCTGTGTGATGAGGAGTCGCCGCGCTCGCACAGTGTGCTGGTCGTCTGGTTCCCGGACGAAGCACTCAGTCGAGGTTTTTTCGCCAGTCTGACATCCTTCTCTCAGGCGCTCGTCTGTCGAGAGGCTGAGAAGAAAAGCGAGTGTCTCCTCACCGAGGATCAGCGAAAGCTCGTTCGCTTGAATCCGCAACTGCAACGGGCGGTTACCTTCAAGATCCTCGGCCCTCACAGCTCCTCAACATTTCGGGCGCTCCTGGACGAGGCGGGAGAGTCCTACGGCGAGCCACATGTGGGAATCGGCGTCTGGCCGAACACCGACGGCTGGATCGAGATGTATTCCCCGTGGAGTAGTGCGATGAAAGGGCTCCTGGCCTACGGACTCAAGCCGAAGAGCGGGAAAGGTTCAACCTGCGATTCCTACACGTCTTGCGAGCAGGAATTTGCTCGTCGACTGACAGGTGCAAATATTCGGCTGACCTACGATATCGGGTCGGATGACCAGCTGTTCGAATCACTGGTCGAGGAATTGGAGCGGCGTCAGGTTCGACTCGGTTGGGATGCGGTGATCCTGATCGGTGAATGGGATTCGTTCTACGGGAGGGCCCTCCCGATTGAGTTTCGAGCGGCCGCCTGCAAGAAAATTGCGACCTTTTCCGAACGGGATCTTATGACGATCGACGTTCCGGTAACGATCAAACAGTGGTGCTCCGATATTCCCCATGCCGTCGACCTCCAAATTCGGCAGCAAACCGACTATGAATCGTTGCGCCTCAACGTTCAGCGGTACAGCTACCTGAGCGGGCTGGATGGTGAAGTGCCGGGGGAAGACAAAAACAAAGCCGCACGTGCCGATAGCGCCAAAGACAGCCAGCGTGAGCGTCCGGAAGGGACCAGTCAGTTGGACTATGTGCGGGCGTTGGTGAATCGAATTCATGATGAGGGAGAAGGGGCTCGAGCCATCGGGATTTTTGGAACCGACCCGTATGATTCGCTGCTGATTATCAAAGCCCTCCGTCCTGCATTCCCGCACGCCATTTTCTTTACGGTCGGTCTGGATGCGAGACATCTTCACCCCAGTGAGTATAAATGGACACGCAACATGGTCATTGCGTCGCCGTTTGGGCTGCAGTTGGACGGCGGCTTGCAGCGCGATGTCCCACCCTTTCGGAGCAGTTATCAGACGTCGACCTATTTCGCGACCTTGCAAGCCGTCGGTCATGTCATGTGTCGTCGTGAGCAGCCTGGCATGATGAGCGGTCCCTGCAGGACGACCTATCATGCCGCACTGATGCCTGAGGACCGTGTGTATGATGCCGGACTTCATCCGAGATTGTTCGAGGTGGGAAGAAACGGTGCGGTTGATTTGAGTCTTGTCACACAAGAAGGCATCCGTACGATTCATCCGCTCCGCCCAGACCTGAACTATACGGACGGGTACGGCCAGCTACGGCAAGGCATCGGATTCGACAATGCCGCGGTCGCGGCGGGGACGGCTGTGGGATTCGCGCTGTTCATCCTGATGGCCTGGAGCAACCAGCGTCTTTGGTCCGGCATCGTGAGGTACCCCCGGATGTTGAGCATCACGGCAGTCGTGCTCGTCGCGCTGTTTGCAGTTTTTGTCGTAGCCGGCGGCGCCGACGCGCTGTTGGCTGGGCATGACGAAGGTGAGCCGTTCTCGTGGACGGCCGGCGTCAGCATTTGGCCGAGCGAGTTGCTGCGTGTGGTGGTTGTGGTGCTGTCCGTCCTCCTATTTGTCAAGGGTGCCCGCGATCTCAAAAAAAACAGCGAACAGATCGACGAAAAGTTTCAGTTCGAAAATACTGCGAAACGTCAGCGGCTCTCGCCGAACACATTTTGGACGAATCTCCAGCGGGTCTACCATCCACTTGCCTCGGTTACCTCAATGAAGGTCGACCAGGCCTGGGGCCGCTATCGAGAAGCGAGCCAACTGAGCCAAGGCATGGCTCGCACGGTTCTCCTGTTCATCCTCTACATGGGAGCGATGTGGGCCATCGGGCATTTCGTGCTGGACGAAGAATATATCCATCCCTGCCGTGGATCTCTGAGTTGCAACGCCGACTCTTTCATGACGCTTGCCAGCGTCGGGATCGTCGTGCTGCTGAACCTGGCGGTCTTCGATGCGGTCATGCTCTGCCGCCGATGGGTTGGGTGGGTGATCAGCTCAACGGGAGGGTGGTCCGATCGCGTACAGGAAGAGTACCTGCGCAATTATGGGTTGGGGGAGGCGCAGAGTGCGGAATTCGAGAAGTTGAAGTATCTCGCCGTGGTGGATCTGATTGCGCAACGGACAGAGGTGATCAATCGACTGATCCGCTATCCCTTTATTACGCTCCTGATCATGATCGCCGCGCGTAACGAGTATTTCGATATCTGGAACTATCCGCTCTTGTTGTTGCTGTCCTGGTCGGCCAATGTCTTGGTTGCGCTCCTCGGAGCGTTCCTCTTGTATCAATCGGCCAGTCAGGCAAAAGCGGCCATGCTGGCTGGGCTCAACCGACAAATCGTTCAAACCTTGGGGATCGGGAAGGATCACGATATTCGTGTGAAGCAGATTCAGCATGTGATCAGCGAAGTGGAAGACAATGAACAGGGTGCCTTTGTGCCGCTCTATCAACAGCCGGTCGTCGAATCGTCGTTGTACGGTCTGGTGGCGTTGCTGCAGTATCTGTATCTCAGCTAGAGGATGGCATGCGCGAAGCCTCACTCGGTGGATTAAAGGTCAGACTCGCCGGCGGCTCAGATGGAAGAGGCGGGGGCGATGGTCCGGTCGTCATCCTGCTCCATGGATTCGGCGCCCCGGGCGACGACCTGGTCCCGCTTGCAGATGTGATCCAGGTTTCCCGTGGGACCCGCTGGCTCTTTCCGGAAGCGCCGCTCTCGCTCAATATGGGGTTCGGTGACTCGCGGGCTTGGTGGATCATCGACTTTGCACGCATCCAGGCCGATCGAGAGGCAGGCCGCATTCGCGATCTGTCCGTAGAGCTTCCTCAGGGGCTGGTTCTCGCGCGTGAACGAATACTCACATTCCTCAAGGAGCTTCCACGGCAATTTCCTGTCGACTACAAGAGAACGGTCATTGGTGGATTCTCGCAGGGGGCCATGCTCACCTGCGATGCCGTGCTTCATACCGACTATCCCTTCGCCGGCCTTGTGCAGTTGTCCGGTAATCTGTTGGCGCAGACTGTCTGGAATCCGTTGATGCCGAAGCGTAAAGGTCTGCAGGTCTTTCAAAGCCATGGCGTGCAGGACGATATTCTCCCACATATCGGAGCCGAACGTCTGCGGGATGCCCTGCATCAAGCTGGTCTTGTGGTGGAATGGCATAGTTTCCGGGGTGGACATGAAATACCTGAGCCGGTGTTACGGCGACTGAGCCTATTCATCACGAAGCTGCTGGGATAACACCATGACATCGTTTGAACTGATCGGCGAAGACGGCAAACGTATCAAAGGTGATCGAGTCGATGGGACAGGCCGACAGATCCTATTCATCACGGGCTTTCTCTCCAAACGCTGGGGCAATAAGAGCAAAGCGCTGGCGCAATGGTGTCAGGAGAAGGGATGGGGATTCTGCTGTTATGACGTGCGTGGGTTTGGCGACTCCGAAGGCCAGTTTACGGACTACACGCTTTCGGCTTGGATCACCGATGCAAGAACGGTTCTGAAGTCTATTGAGACAGGGCCGCCTGTCACGATCGTCGGCAATTCGCTCGGTAGCTGGATTGCCTGGCTGGTGGCGCAAGACTTCCTGATTGTAGAAGAGCTCATCTTAATTGCACCCGCGTTCAACATGATGGGTGAACGAGCCAAGAGCATCCCGAAGGAACGGCTCCATGATTGGCATACCGCCGGATGGATGCCGTGGGATGATGACCCGTTGCATAGAGACTGGCCGTTGTCTTGGAAGTGGGTCGAAGAAAGCGAACAGTATTGGACGAAGACGTTTGATGTCGTGCGCCATGTGAAGACGACGATTCTGCATGGGAAGCAGGATAGCGTTATCGCACCGCAGGGGAGTCAGAGGTTTTCCGATGATCTGTTGCGTCGCAACCCCAGTTTTCCGCTTGATCTGCGGCTCATTCCTGGCGACCATCGGCTGAGCAGCCCCGAACATCTCGATCTGTTTCGGCGACTGGTGTTGAAGCAGGCATGACACTGGCTGGATCCTATCGGAGTCTGGTGGTCGGAGGTAACAGGAAGATTTTGACTCCGGATATACCGGATCGCTCTGCCCACGTGTTCGGCAATGGTGGCGATGCCTGTGTGGCAACTCAATGCAGTACCCTTCCCTTAGTTTCTTCCGAGTACGGGAGGATTTGTCATGTTCGGCAACCTATCTTTATGTGTCCAGGAATCTGATCTTGCGAGAGCTACGTAAGTGGACTAGAATTCATTGCCAGCGATGACACCAAAAGCTACGAAGAAGAAGCGGTGGATCAGAGCGCGACCGAGTGCTCAGGTCCAGCGAGTCGGAGATCGGCCAGGAGTTGCGACCGAGTCAGCCAGAGACGAGTTCTTCGCTGAAGCCTTCCGCCTCAGTTCCCATCCGATCGGTATTACGGAACTTGAAACCGGTCGTTGCCTGGAAGTCAACGATGCGTGCCTCAAGACATTCGGTTTTCGCCGTGAGGAAGTCATTGGCCGGACTACCTTGCTGTTGGGGATCTGGCCCGACGCGCGAGACCGAGCCAGACTGATTGATCGTCTTCGATCGCAAGGGACCGTCACAAATCTCGACGTATCGGTGCGGGTCAGGGACGGTGAACTTCGACAATTCCTGATCTCCGCAGACCTGATTACACTCAGAGGGACACCCTGCTTGCTGACGATCGGTCACGACATTACCGATCGTAAGAAGGCTGAGGAGGCATTGCATCGGACGTCTGAGGAATTGGAACAACGTGTCCGAGAGCGAACGGCGGATCTTAAGCGAACCAATACGGCAATGCAGGAGAGTGAGGAGCGCTTTCGCTTGTTCGTCGAGCATGCGCCGGCTGCCATTGCGATGTTCGATCGCGATATGCGGTATCTGGCGGCCAGCCGGCGATGGGTTGATGAGTACCACCTCACAGACGGGATCCTCGGTCGATCGCACTATGATGTCTTCCCGCACAGTCACGTGCGCTGGAGGAATGTCCACCAGCGAGGTCTTGCCGGAGAGGTGTTACACGCTGACGAGGACCAGTTCCTTCAGCGTGACGGCTCTAGCCAATGGATTACCTGGGATGTTCGCCCCTGGTATCGCAGTGATGAAGTCGGTGGAATCATCATTGCCACGGAAGATGTGACGGTTCGGGTCAAAGCCAAAAGAGCGCTTCATGAACGAGAGGAACGGTCCGATCAGGTCGTTCGATTAGCCAACTTCGGGATTCTTGATCAGGATCATCGCACCGGGAACGTCTATTGGTCCCCGGTGATGCGGGAAATCTACGGCGTCGGATCCGATGCCCCTGCCTCGTTAGAAGGGTTCATCCAGTTGATCCATCCCGAAGATCGCACCATGGTGCGGTCGGCGATTGAGCAGGCGTCTGACCCTGTGAACGACGAGTTGTATTCGGTCGAGCACCGGCTGCTGCTGCCGAATGGCCACGTGCGGTGGATCAGCTTTCGAGCTTGGACCTTGTTTGACCAGGACGAACCGGCGCGCCGCCCCGCTCGGACGTTAGGCGCAATGATCGACATTACGAAGCGCAAACAGGCCGAGGATGCTCTAAAAATCAGTGAGCGCCGGTTTGCTTCATTTATGGATAATTTGCATGGCTTTGCGTGGATCAAGGATGCCCAGGGTCGATATGTGTATGTGAATCGACTCTTCCAAGAATCTCTACTGAAGGGAAAAGACTGGAACGGAAAGACCGCGGACGAATTGTGGCCGACCCAGGTGGCGGAACAGTATGAGCGCAATGATCGGCAAGTACAGGAGACGGGCGTCCCGCTGCACACTGTCGAGTCCTTTATCCAGCATGGAGAGGTTCGACACGCCCTTGTCAGTAAGTTTCCCATCGTTGATCACCAGGGAGAGCCGGCCTTGTTCGGAGGGGTGGCTGTCGATATCACAGAGCGTCAGCATACCGAAGAGCTGCTCAAACAGCAGGCCGACATGCTGAACCACTCCAGCGATGCCATCTTGGCGTGGAAGATCGGCGGAGGAATCGTGTATTGGAATCACGGGGCAGAGGAGCTCTATGGCTGGCGATCACATGAGGTGATCGGGCGCGGGAGTCATGAACTGCTCAGCACCAATCCATTGTCGACGGTGACCGACATGGAAGCCTGTCTCGCTCGAGACGGCCGCTGGTCCGGTGAGCTGTCCCACGTCACCAGGGATGGGCGGCAGGTGATTGTCGAGAGTCGACTTGTGCGAGTCACGTACGGCGGAATGGACTATGCCTTGGAGTCCAATCGCGACATGACGGAACGCAAAAGAGCGGAAGAGACGCTGCATCGCAATCAGTTGGAGCTGCACCAGCAGCAAGTGCAATTGGAAGAGTTGACCTCCAAACTATTGAACGCCCAAGAACGTGAGCGTCAACGGATCGCTCGGGATCTGCACGATGATGTGAGTCAGCGGTTAGCTGCCGTGGTGTTGGAAGTCGCCTCGTTGGAACAACAGCCGGCTCCTGTACTCGGTGTCTGTGCAAAAGCGCTCGCCGCGCTCCGTGAGCAGTTGGAACAATTGTCCGATGATGTGCACACGCTTGCCTATCGGCTGCATCCTTCCCTCCTAGAACATGCGGGACTCCGTCCTGCGGTGGAAGATCATGTCCATCAAGTGTCCCGTCGTGTCGGTCTGCCCATTGCACTCAAGATTGCCGGGGTGCCGACTGCAATTTCTCTCGATCATGCAACCTGTCTCTTCCGCGTCATGCAGGAAAGTGTGCAAAATGTGGTCAAGCATGCGCACGCGACGGCGGTGACGGTCCAGCTCCGAGGATCATCGAAAGGCGTGGGGTTGTCCGTGACCGATAACGGGAAGGGGGTCGATTTGCGCGATCACCAAACCCTTCAACGGGGGTTGGGGTTGAGCAGTATGGAAGAACGGCTGCGACAACTGCACGGACATTTTCAGATTCGATCTCACCCGGAGGGGGGGACAAAGGTGTGTGCCTGGATTCCCTGTGAGGTGGAGGTCCCATGAAACGGCCACGTATCTTGATGGCAGATGACCATGCGATCGTGTTGGCTGGGCTTCGGAAGTTGGTCGAAGCGGAGGGTGACGTGGTGGGGATGGTAGAAGATGGACGTGCATTGGTCAATGCCGCGCAGGAGCTGCGTCCCGATATCGTGTTGCTCGATATCTCTATGCCGCTCCTGAATGGGTTGGATGCGGCTCGCCAGTTGACTAAGTTGGTGCCGGAGACGAAGCTGATCTTCCTCACCATGCACGCGACTCCTACCTATGCCACTGAAGCCTTCAAAGCCGGTGCGGCAGGGTATCTCATTAAGCGGTCAGCGGCCGTGGAACTCAAGCAGGCCATCCAGGCTGTCATGCGAGGCCAGCACTATATGACTCCACTGATTACGAAGGATGTGTTGGCGGCCACGCTTCAGTCCATAGATGGCTCATCGACCAAGGCGATGGTAACCGCATTGACTCAACGGCAACGTGAGGTCTTGCAGCTCGTTGCGGAGGGGAAAGGGACCAAGACGATTGCCTCTATCTTGAATATCTCGGTGAAGACCGTTGAGTTTCACAAATTCAGGATAATGGGCGAGCTCAATCTGCATTCCACTGCGGACTTAATCAAGTATGCGATCGCCGAAGGCCTCGTCAGCGTCTCCTCCTAGACGAACGCTCCAATGGGGGTTCTTCCTCCCATGCCGATACTGCTCGGCCAATTCTTCAGGTGGATTTTTCGAAGGACTTCCTGTTTCTCCTAGATCCACCAGGACGGTGTGCCAACATGGCGTTGTAGGCGGGTAGAGAGATGAGCCTCTGAACGATCCAAGTACCATGTGCAGACAGGCATTGCCAATCCCCAGCACGGAATCTCGGTTCCGCTATCTCTTGGTCAATACCGAGTCCATGTTAGGTTGCGCAGAGGGATTTCGACTCCCACCACAATCTCCAGACTGCTAGTAAGATCTCCTCGTTCGACTAGTGACTTCCCTAGTTCACCGATCAGGCAAAGGCCAAGTATATTTCAGAGAGTGAGGCGCGGTGGAAATAAATAGGGAAATATCCATCATGCCGAGTGGTGCGGATCGAGTAGTGTCTGGAGGCATGCGAAGAATTTAGGGTACCTACCTCTGTTTATGTAGGAGGCGCCATGCTGGTAGCAGCGATCATAGAGCGGGTTCATCGTGCGTTGGAAGAGTATGGGAAAGATTGCTCTATGGAGGAAGTGGTGGGACTCTGCCCGGACCTCACTTGGAACCAGGTTTACTTGGCCATCGATTACCTGAGTAAAACCGGCCTGGTTCGCATCGCATTGGATCCAGACCGGACTTATACGATCCAAGTTTATCCGACGTTCAGCGAACCACCATCAACCGCGTCGCAGCAGAGTTCGATGCAAGAGGCCGCATCCTAAGCGACCGCGACCGCACTCCTTCCTTTCTGAACCATTCTAGGAAACATCGATACTGAGGTCTTCCACATATCCTTCGGGAATCAGGCTGGATGTCTACGACAACTCTTTCCCGTATCCATGTCAAGCCGTTCATGGCTTCATGATGCTACATGCGCCCTGCATATTTCCTATGAGAACTGCAGATAGACAAGGGCCAATAGGGCTATTCCAGCACCACTGTATTTCTCGATGAAGACAGTGTTGAGCTGGCGTGTCGTCGAATGGATCACATTTCGAAATTTGAAAAAATAAAGTTTGGGGGTATTAATCCGGCTTTCCCTCCGAGGGGGAAATGGGTGTCGGCAATAGGGTTGTGTGATAAAATATCATTGAGTTTCAAGTACTTATGGATCGATGATGCTTCTGGATCGCCGTCACGAGTTTTCCCTACAGACGGTCGCAATACTGATCGCAAGCTACTTGACACTGGATTATGAGCGGAATAAATATAGGCCCGACATTGGTTCCCGAAGGTGTGGTGGGCCGAGTTGTTGTTTGACGTCAAACCATGGTGATGTCTTCTGCAACTTGGTTCAGGGGAAGGATGTCGGCCAATCTCATTCCTTGAGAAGTGTGCTGTTATCTACTGAGTTCGTTGCGTGACGGGTCCGAACGAAAGGAGTAGTGATGGATACTCTCATCATGTTTATCATCGTGATGCTCGTGCTGTTTGTGGGTGGCCTGTTCGTGTGGAAGAAGAGCCAGTAAGAATTACCTGAGCTGCTTCCAAGAGGCTATTGCTTGCGGAGCAAGGTGACCCATCTCGGCTGAAGATCCTCGGGTGGTCGGGATGGGAACCGCGGTCTGTTGTGTGCGATCTGTCGTTGGGGTTAAGTCGCCAACTCCTGAGATTAGCCCTAGGGGTAGTTCTGCCAGGATTCTTGGGCTCTTTTGTGAACCGCATCAGCAGAAGAGCCAGTAACGGCCTCATCCTCATGCCAATCAAATGCGAATGAAAAATGGCGGCCGCTGCCGATAGATAGCTGCGTGTGGTAGCTGTTAGGGCCGCGAGTTGTCTGGAAATCAGCGTTATCCAGAGGGGGAGCTATTCACGGATTGCTTTAGCTCGTTTCTGCAGGTAGGCATTTCTGACTGCGGCATAGAGATCCAGGGTGGATTCTTCGACGCCTTGAAACTTTTCTAAATTCAGTGAACGGTCATTGACGATCTCTGTCGCACGCGCACCGATCGAGATGGCATACGTGGCCACTCGTTCATCAACATCCACCACTGTCGGAATCGAATGGATGTTATGCATGGTGGGCAGGATAAGCCAATAAATCGGATTGAGAGCGATGTCTCCGCCATACCCGATAAGGTCTCGAACCGTATAGGGTCCCAGCAGCGGCACCATCAGGTAGGGACCAGGCTTCACCCCGTAAAATCCGAGCGTCTGCCCGGTATCCTCTTCCGGTGTGGTGAGATTGAACCGTTGGGCGACATCGAAAAACCCACCGATCCCAACCGTTGTGTTAATAAGAAACCGTCCCGCTTCAATCCCGGCGCCTTTGAATTTCCCTTGGAACAGGTTATTCAGGAGTCGCGGGGTTACACGACTATTGTAGAAGACGTTACTGACACCGACTTGGACGATATTCGGGACCACGGCGTTGTAGCCCTTGGCAACCGGCTTGAGTATCCACCGATCGAGTTGTCGATTGAACTCAAAGAATTTGGCATTCATCGGCTCCCAGGGATCATACTCTTCTATTCCCTCCACATCCGGTTTGGCGAAGGGATCGAAGGGTTCATCCGGAGATGAATCGCTGCTTGTGACAGACGGCGGAGTTTGGGCGGACGCATCAACAAGTAGAATGGGTTGAGCATTCTGTTCAGGAGTGGAGATCAAGGGAGCAGGTGATCCTTTGGCTACCGCACAACCAGAAGCCAGCAATAAAACAATGGCAAGGACACATCCCTCTATAGGCAGTGACAGCCGGAGCGGCCCATACGTAATCATCGTTCTCATTCTTGGCGTGATCCTCCTCAATCTGACCAAACCTCTACCGACAATCCGGCCCAGCACTGTACCAAAAGTCGAGTCTCCGGCCAATCACTAATTTCTGAGTGCCTTCTCCTCTATCCCTGCTGTGCAAGGCAGAAAGCCTTCCATTTACAGAGACCGATCATGGCTCGCGCGCCGGGTGTGTGGCGGATGATCAACATGCTGATTTCGGCTTTGTGATCCTGTGATACAAGAGATGCCAGACGATCATGTCAGCACTCTGTATGGGTAGAAGTCATGAGTAGCTTGCGAGACGTGAGAGCTGAAGGGAATGTGGATGATTCGTCTATTGCGAGAGAGTACAATCGGTACCTGGGAGACATGGAACGGACCGATGCCAATACCAGTATCGTGCTGCGAATCAGTAGCAGGTGCCAGAGCGTAAGTATTTGACCTGTCGTCCCGAATACATGAAACCATTTCTGCGAGGAATGACAGAAATCTGATGCTCGTCTTAATTCACAAGGAATGTGGTGGTCCGGCGCTGGAAGAGTCGCCAGTCGGAGAAGTCTGCGCGATTCCGGTTGATCGATTTCCCTTCTCCTGCTTTACCTGTTTGGAAGAGCTTCTCGACGAATCTGAAGTGCGGTGGTCGGAAGAGCTGGGGATCTAGCAGATCCTAAACTAGGATAGCGGCTTCTTCTCCAGAAAGTCGAGAAGTTGTGCGGTCTTACGCTCCAACGTCGGCAAGTCGCGCTCGACCACATCCCAGACCAGCTGCAGATTGATACCGAAATAGTCATGGATGAGTTTGTCACGCATCCCGGCGATCGCCCTCCACGAAACATCTGGATGAGCATCTTTGAGTGGTTGAGAGGTGTGTTTTGTCGCTTCGCCGATGATTTCTAGATTGCGCACAACCGCATCTTGTGCCTTCAGGTCGCAAAGAAACTATCTCGGCCGGCCTCGGTGTAGTTGAGAATGTGCTGGATGGCGTCCCGAATGTGGAAGAGGTAAATGCGATCGTCCTTCATAGAGGGACGGCTTCGGCCTGGATACGTTCTTTGAGATAGGGGCTAAGGCCTTCATCGGTGAGGATATCGACTTTGAGTTGCAGCACAGACTCAAGTTCCTGACTCAATTCAATCAAATCCAATAAGCTGCGTCCTCTATCCATCTCCACGAGAAGATCAATATCGTTGGCGGTCCCGCTTTGCCACGAGCGACGGACCCAAACACACGGACGTGGTGCGCGCCATGCTGAGAGGCACGGTGGAGGATATCGTGGCGTTTAGTCTTCAGAACGTCAGTGGTAGTCATGCCTTGGTATCAGATTTACACAAACCAGGATACTGATTTGCCCCAATTCTGACAAGCATACCAGCCTTCACGGTTTATAGCTCGCCTGCACGTGATCCAGTGCGGCCAAGAGAGCGGCGCGATCGTTGGATTGTACAACCGCGAACAGGTCAGCCAGCCACGTGCGGTATCGAGCAAAAACTTTCTCGGTCTGGACATAGTGTTCCGTGCCGTCGAAACTCCAGTCGACATGAAAACTCACGGGTTGGCCTGACACGTACGTCCGCAGCTCTTTGAGTTTCTGAGAGACTGCACTGGCCTTCTTGAGGGCCAGCGCATTGACAATCTCCACCATGCGAAGCCCAACGATAGAGTTGGGATTGAGATCCGGTTTCTTCATATCACCGTGATTCTTAAGTATCTGACCCTGTAGCCAGTTCTCGGCTTGCGCGAGCCCTGCCAGATTCGTGAGTACGAAGAAGAGCACGGTTAAGGTTATGGAGATTCTGATGCGCATCACCCACCTTTCTCCATAGCTGCCTCGCTGGTTCTTAACCTACACTATTCATGATTCATGGCGGTTCGTCTCGAAATCGCGAAGTCGCGTGGCGAGATGGGCACGCGGAGTCCCGAGGGACCAAGGCGTACTTGAAACAGTACGTCGAGGTTGTGATGGGCGAGCCTGCCCGCCGTAGGCTAGTCGTAGCAGCGAATCCGCGATTGTAGTAGAAGCGTTCATGAATAATGTGGGTTACGGAGTCTGCATTGGAGAGACCGATTGGGCCTTGCGATAGGCTTCGTCGGCCTCGCGGAGAAGCTTCGCGCCCTCCGGTCCGCTGGTGCGCTCGCCGTCTTCCTGGAGCGCGTTGCCCAAGTTGTTCTGGATCTTGGCCCACAACTCCGGAAAGTCCTTTTTCGAGTACACGGTACAGGCGTTTCGTAAGGCCACGGCTGCGGCATGGAAGTTCTGATGAAGGGCTGCCTCCTCCGACCGAACGGCGATATGTCGCTGTGTGTTGCCGATATCGATCATGAGGGTGGCCCAGAGGGTCGGCATCTCTTGTTTTGACACATACCGCAAGCCCTCCTGATAGGCAGCCAACGCCTGAACAAACTCGTAATCCGCGTAGTACGCATGTCCCGAGAGTCGGAAATCCTCCACGACATCTTCCGTGAGTTGGATGAGCTGGCGCCTGGCCTCTTCCAATTGAGCGGGATCGGCGGTCTTGGTCGGGAGCTCACCGGCAAGGAATAACCCCGGTCGATCGCGTCGTGAGTCGGTCCAGAGAACGGGCTGGGATTCGGCCTGCCCTCGGATCGCCGCCAGGAATCTACCTGCAACACTGGGTTCCCTTGGTGCGTCGCTTTTCTGGAGCGATCGGGAAAGGGTTTCAACCTCCTGACTTTTCCGTTTGAGCAAATCCAGCTTGCTGATCGTGTTCTGCCGGCGGCACGTGGCGGCCTGTTTGAGGTGCTTGTGATACATGGCGGCGAGGCACTGCTTCCCTACATCACCCGATTGCTCGTACTGCTTGACCAACTCCTCGACCTTGGCTCTGACCTCTTGTTCCGGTAGTCCGTGGGTGGCCGCATATTCCTTCACCACCTGCACTGGGTCAGCCTCACCGTCCTTGCCATTCGGTGTGACCTGCTTCTTGAGCTTCTCCGGCAGGCTCTCTAGGAGCTTGTCAACCTGTGCCGGTGAAAGAAATTCCGGAGAGGCTTCGGGCGCGAGGACAATGTCGCTCGTGAGCTCAGGGGAGAGCTGTACTTTTCCGGCCAGGGGTGTAGCAATCGCCCACCCCTTCCGTTTGACGTACAGTGCGATGGTTTGCCCGATTCGAATGGCGTCAGGCACCAGGACACGATAGCCCCCGTCCGATTGCGTCAGATAAGGATTGCCGACATTCACGATCCAAATCTGGGCGCCGGTTGCCGGTCTTTTCATGCCGCCGTACTGTTCCAGGACTTGGCCCTGCAACCAGTTTTCGGCCCGCGCAAATCCTGCCGGTATCGTGAGCGTCAGGACGAGCACAATCAAGGAGGTCCCTGTGCGCATTATTCCCCCTTCTCCATGGGGAAACGGAGATCTGTGTTCCCCAAGGTGGCGTAGTTTGTGTAACTCTTGTAGCCATTCTTCTGGGCTGTAAACTTAATTGATACTTGCTTCTGGCTGGTGACCCGAAAACGAAAGGACCCATCCGCTTCAGTCGTTCGCTTCATATCGAAATCCGGGAGGGAGACGACGACATCTGGGAGCGGTTCCCCAGTTCCTTCGTCCATCACCAGCCCCGCAAGCGGCTGTTCCACTGGCACGGAAGGCGGTGGTGATCCGCCCCACTTCGCCGGAAGATCCGCGAGGAGCGTCGCCGCGGTGAGAACAGCCACAGCTAGACCCACCCAGGCCTGCCACTTCTCGACAAGCGGTTTGGCCTTCTCTGCTGTGCTCGATGCGGCGGGCTCGTTGTGGATGTGGATATCGCCCGCAGCCTGGTAGACGTTTCCTTGAACGGTCCATTGTTGCTGAGCAAAAACGGCCTTGGCCTGGGTGAGTACGGCCGTTTCCTCTGTGACGGTGATATCGCTCAGCTTGCGAATGACCGGTTCGCGTCTTTGCACATCGCCCAGCGGCGCGCCTCGCAGGGACTGGATGAGTCCTCCCCCATCATCCAGACGATACCCATGGAATGTCTTGAGAGACGAGGCAAACGGTGTATCGTCAAGCAGGCAAGGCACGATGGTTTTCTTAAGCGCAATCGCTGTGCACCATTCAAACTCCACGAAGTGGGACGCTGCTGAGTTCTTCGACCAGGCGAGCAGAAAGACATCCTGATCGGCAATGGCTTCGCCCAACACCTTCGGCCATTTCTGCCCGCCATAGATCTTTTCCTGGTCGCGCCAGATGGAAATCTCGGACGACGAAGCGCGAAGGCGGGCCTCAAGTTGCTCGATCAACGGCAGGTCTGCGCGTGAGTAGCTGAGAAAGACGCTGGGCATTCGAAGGAGGCCTCCTACGTAGGAAATGGCAGGGTACCATATCGCAAAGTTCCCCGCCTCTCAAGGCAGTATGAAGGCTGGTTCAGTTGTGATCAAAAGCCTTGTCTGGTATTGTGCGCTCTTCATCTAGGACCACCAGAACACCGAGTAGGGGGGAAGGTAGCGCTCATGGCCACGAACGATAAGCAGGTGATTTTTTCACTCGTCAATGTGGGGAAGGTCTATCCGCCGAAGAAGCAGGTGCTGCGGGAGATCTATCTGGGTTTCTATTACGGTGCCAAGATCGGCGTGCTCGGCTTGAACGGTTCGGGGAAGAGTTCGCTGTTGAAGATCATCGCGGGTGTGGATCCGAACTACACGGGCGAGATTACGAGATCCAAAGGCTACAGCGTAGGTTTGCTCGAACAGGAACCGCAGCTCGATCCGAACAAGACGGTCAAGGAGGTGGTGGAAGAGGGGAAGCACGAACTGGTCGCCTTGATGAAGGAATACGAGGACGTGAGCAACCAGATTGGATCGGCTGATCCCGATACGATGGAAAAGCTGCTCGACAAACAGGCGCAGCTGCAAGAAAAGATCGAGGCGGCGAACGGCTGGGAACTGGAGAACCAGCTCGATATCGCAATGGACGCCTTGCGCTGTCCGCCAGCCGATCAGAAGGTTGGGACGCTCTCTGGCGGAGAAAAACGCCGAGTCGCGCTCTGTCGCCTGATGATTCAAGAACCGGATATTCTCTTGCTCGACGAGCCGACGAACCATCTCGATGCTGAATCGGTTCAGTGGCTTGAGCAGCACCTGCAACAGTACAAGGGTACGGTCATCGCGGTGACGCACGACCGGTACTTTTTGGACAATGTGGCCGGCTGGATTTTGGAGTTGGACCGAGGCCATGGGATTCCCTTCCAGGGCAACTACAGCTCCTGGTTGGAGCAGAAGAAGGATCGGCTGGAGAAAGAGGAAAAGGCCGAGTCGAAGCGGAAGAAGACGCTGGAACATGAATTGGAATGGATCCGCATGTCGCCGAAGGCCCGGCAGTCCAAGGGCAAAGCGCGGTTGAGTCGTTACGAGGAACTCGTCAATCAAAAGCAGGAGCAGGTGGCGGAAGATCTGGAGATCTATATTCCGCCGGGGCCTCGTTTGGGTGACGTCGTTGTGGAAGCGAATGGGATCGGCAAGAGCTTCGGTGACAAAGTGCTGTATGAAAATGTGAATTTCAGCTTGCCGAAGGGCGGCATTGTGGGCGTGGTTGGTCCCAACGGTGCGGGAAAAACCACGATGTTCAAGATGATCATCGGCAAGGAGAAGCCGGATGCCGGCACGATCAAGGTTGGCGAGACGGTGAAGCTCGGCTACGTCGATCAGGATCGCAGTCTGGATGGGAACAAGTCGGTGTACGAGATTATTTCCGATGGACAGGAGACGATCAAGCTCGGCAAAGCGGAAGTGAATGCCCGCGGGTATTGTGCCCGGTTCAACTTTGCCGGGACGGATCAACAAAAGAAAGTGAAGGATCTGTCGGGGGGCGAGCGCAATCGCGTTCATCTCGCACGTATGCTCAAGGAAGGTGCGAATCTGATTATCCTCGACGAGCCGACGAACGATCTTGATGTGAATACGTTGCGCGCGCTTGAAGAAGGGCTCGAAAGTTTTGCCGGCTGCGCCGTGATCAGCAGCCACGACCGGTGGTTCCTCGACCGCATCGCCACGCACATCCTGGCCTTTGAAGGTGACAGCAAAGTCGTGTGGTTCGAAGGGAACTATAGCGAATACGAAGCGGATCGGAAGAAGCGCTTGGGCAAAGATGCCGATCAGCCGCATCGGATTCGATACCGCAAACTCACGCGGTAGTGGTGTACACCTCGGCCGTCAGTGTGCGCTCCGGTCATGCTGCCGGGTTCATCGGGGAGCCTGCACCAGCGGGTCCACCGCCTCACCGTATACCGTCATGTCATCTACCGTTGACACCTCACGTATCTACCTTATCCGTTAGAATGAGGCGCAGAAGCGATTGGAGTATAAAGAGGAAAACTATCAGGGCCTGGCTCCAATCCATTCAAGTTCTTTAATGATCATGCCGATATGAACAGCGCGCAGAGAAGAGCACCATCGAGTCTTCAATGACAGGCGATGGTATGTGAGGACACGGTTCCATGTAGCTCAGGTCTCTGCCTGTCGGTGTGAGCCGGAAAGAGCTCAGCATCGCAAGGCAGGGGATCCAAGTGAGCGGAGCATGGAATTCAACACATTCTGGGCTCGAGATCGTTCTTGGCTGCTCCCGTGGGGGGTGGCTCCCCTGACTCTCCGCCATGTTTGCCGGGTAGCTGTTCGTCCAGCCTTCACTCAGGATCTTCCGTCGCAACGCACCCTACAGCCTCCAGTGCAACCGGGACAAGTTATCGAGCGGCAGCGAGGTGCCCACCCCACGAGGTCGGCTCGTACTCGAACGTGCTCATTCATCGATGAGACCTTCACTCCCTGCAGGTGGTGCCCTCATGACTGATTGGCGCGCTGACGAAATTGACTCATGGGGGAGACCACACAGCGCCGAGCTCTGGGCGTTCGCCTTGGAAGGCAGCGGCATCGTCCTATGGGATTGGGATGTCACCACGAACAAGATCACCTTCTCAGGCGAATGGACGGATCTGTTCGGTTATCCTCCGGATGACGTTGAAACACACTTCGATGAGTGGTGTTCTCTGATCCATTCGGACGATCGTTCGAAAGCCCAGGCCGCGTTGCATCACCTGGTCCTTGGCGAGAGTCCCATGTGCGCCACTGAATACCGCATGCGGTGCAAGGATGGGTCATACAAATGGATTGTCGCACGAGGCAAGATCTTTTCGCGGACTCAAGATGGTGCACCTCTCCGCATCCTCGGCACCTATACGGACATTACCGAGCGCAAGCGAGAGGAAGAAGAGCGACTCAAACGGGAAGTGCTTCTCTCCCTGATGCTGAAGACGGGACCTGGGTGTATTAAGCGCGTTGCATCGGACGGGACTCTGCTGCACATGAATCCGACCGGCCTGCACATGATCGAGGCGGATAAGGAGGAGGAGGCGATCGGATGCTCTGTCTTCGATCTGGTCGTACCCGAGCACCGGGCTTCATTCATCGAAATGCACCAAGCGGTGATCAAGGGAGCGTCGCGAACGCTTAAGTTCGAGATTCAAGGGTTCCAGAGAACGAGACGATGGATGGAAACCTACGCAGTCCCGTTCATGAATCCGGTCACAGGTCGCACAGAGCATCTTGCCATCACGCATGACATCACCGACCGCAAGCAGGCCGAAGAGACACTGGCTCGAAGCCGTGACTTACTCAGATCCTTTGTCGAGCATACGCCCGCAGCGGTCGCAATGCTGGACAAGGATCTCCGATATCTCGCTGTCAGCCGTCGGTGGTTGCAGGACTACCGACTTGGCAACCAGAATCTCATCGGCAAACACCACTACGACGTGTTTCCGGAAATTCGATTAATGGAAGAATGGCAAGCAATCCATCGGCGCTGTTTGGGCGGGGCCGTGGAACGTCGTGAAGAAGATCGGTTGGTTCGCGCAGACGGCTCCGAAGACTGGCTCCGATGGGAGGTGCGTCCCTGGCAGGAGACCACGGGTGCCATCGGCGGCCTCATCATGTTTACGGAGGTCGTCACCGAGCGCAAACGAACGGAGGTATTGTTGCGGTCCTCCGAGGAGAAGCTCCGTCAGGCCCTTGATGCATCCAATACCGGATTGTGGGATTGGAACACGGAGACCCATGAGGTTCGGTTATCGCGAGAGTGGAAGCGGCAGCTTGGGTACGAAGAAACGGAGCTTCCGGACACATTTGACACCTGGGAGCACCGACTTCACCCCGACGACCATGCCAGGGCGATCGCCTATGTGCAGGCCTATCTCGTCCACCCCCAAGGAGCATATCTCCAGGACTTCCGACTTCAACACAAGGACGGTTCCTACCGCTGGATCGAGGCACGGGCTACCTTCGTCACAGAACCGGACGGGCGATGTGTTCGTCTCCTCGGTTCGCATACCGACATCACCGCCCGCAAGCAGGCTGAAGAAGCGCTCCAAACCAGTGAGACCCGCCTCCGGCTCACACTCGATGTCGCCACCGATGGACTGTGGGACTGGAATCTATCGACGAAGCAGGCCTACTACAGTCCCAGTTGGGTCCGCCTTTTGGGTCTTGAGGATCAGGAGATCCCATTGAACAATATGTTCGATTGGAAAAATCGCATTCATCAGGACGATCGTGCATGGGTCGAACAGGCCCTGAACCGCCATCTGGAAGGGGAAAGCGCTGGGTATATGGTCGAACACCGTGTCCGCCACCGCTCAGGTGAGTGGAAATGGTTTGCGATGCGCGGGAAAGTGGTGGCGTGGGATGAGCAGGGTCGTCCCTTCCGCATGATGGGCGCGATGACCGATATTACGGAGCGCAAGTTGTCGGAGGCCAGATTGGCACAAGCGGCACAGGAGCTCGAACGGAAAAATAAGGAGCTGGCGGTAGCCAGAGATAAAGCTCTTGAGGCCGTCAAAATCAAGGCGGAATTCCTGGCGACGATGAGCCATGAGATCAGGACCCCGATGAACGGCGTGATTGGGATGACTGGATTGCTGCTCGATACTCCGTTGACTGCACAACAACGTGAATATGCCGAAACCGTACGCGTATCCGGCGAGCATTTATTGGGTATTATCAACGAAATTCTCGATTTCTCAAAAATCGAGGCAGGAAAGCTTGATTTGGAAGATCTCAACTTCGATCTTTACACCACCGTGGAGGATGCCATCGGTCTGCTCGGAGAACGGGCTTATGCCAAGGGGCTTGAACTAACCAGTCTGGTGCATGTCGGCGTGCCGACGGCTCTCCGAGGCGATCCTGGTCGCCTCCGTCAGATCTTGGTGAATTTGATCGGGAATGCCGTCAAATTTACGGAGCAGGGCGAGGTCGTGGTGACGGTGAGTCTAGAGCCTGACGAAGGAACCGCGGCTCGTTCGGATTCATCGTACCGGACATTGCGGTTTGAAGTGTCGGATACCGGAGTCGGCATCGCCCCGGAGCAGCAGACAAAGCTGTTTCAACCGTTCACACAAGCCGACGGCTCGAACACAAGAAAGTACGGTGGGACTGGGTTGGGTCTTGCCATCTGTAGGCAGCTTGTTGGGATGATGGGAGGGAGGATCGGGGCCCACAGTAAGGTTGGAGAGGGGAGTATCTTTTGGTTCACGGTAACTTTCCCCCTACGAGCGGAAGAGGAGCACTCAGACGTATTGCCGCACACGGCCCTACGAGACCGTCGAGTTTTGATTGTGGATGATCATCTTACGAATCGGCAGGTACTTGAGCAGAGCCTCCACAAACAAGGTGTGATCTGTGAAAGTGCGGCAGATGGGTTTCAAGCTCTGGAGCGTTTGCGTCATGCGGCTGGTCGGCAGAGTCTTCCTGATTTGGCGATCTTGGATATGCAGATGCCCAATATGGATGGGCTGGAATTGGCTCGACAAATTAAGTCGGACCCTCAGATCAGTGCGACACGCCTCGTCCTTTTGACATCGGTTGGTCAGCGCGGCGATGCCAGAAAGGCTCAGCATGCCGGTATCGCTGCCTACCTGACGAAACCCATCCGGCAGACACTGTTGTACGAATGTCTCAGCGTTGTGTTGGGAAGTGTTTCGGAGGCTGACGCTCCGACTACTCAGCAGGCCACTCCGATCATTACTCGGCATAGCCTTTCGGAAGCGCAGACACGAGCCAAGCCTGTGATCTTGGTTGTTGATGACAATCCGGTCAATCAAAAGGTGGCGGCGAACATGCTTGAGAAACTCGGGTATCGGGTCAATGTGGCAGCCAATGGACGTGAAGCGGTTGAATCCGTGGCTCGCATTCCCTATGCATTGGTATTTATGGATTGTCAGATGCCCGAGATGGACGGGTTTGAAGCGACAAGGGCTATCCGCGATCAGGAAGAGCGTCAGTGCCGAGCTGGCAACGATCTGTCCCATCTTCCCGTCATCGCGATGACCGCTAATGCAATGCAGGAGGATCGTGATCGGTGTTTGGCTTCAGGGATGGATGACTTCTTGAGCAAGCCAGTGATCAAGAAGGCTCTTGAAGTGGTCCTCACTCGCTGGCTGGGGCCGGTCCAAGTCATCAAGGACGTCACATCGAAGGCCGCATAATCAGAGAACGAATACAGGCAGCAACGACATCCTCCCTTCGCCTCACCTGACTTCTCTACTAGAGGCACAAGCCCGCCGACTGTTATAGCATTCTGCCACCCATATCGTAGTTGCTGGTCATCATACCTTCTCCAAGTGGTCTCAGAGGCGCGCAGATTCTCCCTTCAAATCGAACCTGGCAATGCGTTACGATGGTGGGCGTTGAATGTATGGCATATGACCGACTCATCGGGACATCTGACGAGATGCTCTTCCAAGACGCGCAGGGTCTTACGAGAGCGTTGCCATGACACGGTGTGTCGTGGTTACCGGAGCAGCGGGATTGATCGGACAGTACGTTGTCAGGAGTGCCACTCGATGGGCTCCCGGGTGGGAGGTGCGTAGCCTTAGCCGGGCTGATCTGGATCTGACAAACCAGGGGGCCGTCGAGCAGGTATGGCAGGCCCTCAACCCAAGCGCGGTCATTCATTGTGCGGCGTTGAGCCGAACAAAGGATTGTGAGCGAGATCCGCACCTGGCTCGACGTATTAATGTCGAAGCCACGACCCATCTCGCTTGCTGCTCCGCAGGGATTCCCTTTGTCTTCCTGTCGAGCGGGGAAGTCTTTGATGGGCAGGCTGGGTGGTATCGAGAGACCGATGACCCCAATCCGGTCAATGTCTATGGTCAAACCAAGCTTGAAGCTGAACAACGAGTGTTGCAGAATCCACGACATACGGTGGTGCGCATTGTTTTGACGGCGGGCACATCGCTGAACGGTGATCGGAGTTTTGTCGAGGATATGAGTCGGGCGGCCACGAGTGGCAAAGCCATGACGCTCTATGGCGACGAGTTTCGATGCCCCTTGCCGGCTGGGGTGATTGCAAGGGCGGTCTGGGAATTAGTGAATCGAGAGGCCTCGGGTCTCTATCACTTAGGCGGTCGGGATCGACTATCCCGGTGGGAAATTGGTCAGGCACTGCTAGCCTGGTATCCGGAGCTGCAGGGGCATCTCATTGAAGGGGCATCCACCGATCATACGGGTGCGCCGCGACCACCAGATCTGTCCTTGAATTGTGAGAAGATCCAGGCGCTCCTGTCGTTTCCCATTCCGGGCTTCCGTGAGTGGTTACAGGACCGGATGCAGCAAGAGGGCGACCTGTGGGATTATGAATCAACATTGGCATAAAGGGTAGGAACAATGGGAACTCAAGATGGGATGGGTGAAGCGGATCCGCTGTCGCTGGTCGTGATCGCCTACATCACAGTGGCGGTCCTGATGGTGATTCTGTGGTTCGTGCAACGGAAGACCAAAAATGCCGCAATTGGGGATGTAGGGTGGTGTGTGGGCCTGATCGCCTCGGTGCTCTTGTATATCACGCAAGCCTCCGTGGGCATTGAACGTATTCTGCTCACGGCAATGCTGGTGCTGATGTATGCTGGGCGACTGGGGCACCACATTTATTCGCAACGCATGGCCGGGCAACCAGAGGATAATCGCTATCGTCGTTTGCGGAAGGAATGGGGTGATTCCGAGTCGGTCAATATGTTCGTCTATTTCCAATGGAAGGCTGTGTCTGTGGCGGTATTTTCCCTTCCGTTTCTCGTGGTGTTATGGAACCCACGAATTCCGTCATCGATCGTGGAAATGCTCGGACTGTTGATCTGGGGGCTGGCTGTGTCTTGGGAGGCGAAGGCTGATCGGCAGCTTGCCTATTTCCGGGCCGATCCGAGGAATCAGGGGCGTGTCTGCCGGGAGGGGCTCTGGCGTTATTCACGGCATCCGAATTACTTCTTTGACTGGCTGCACTGGTGTTCGTATGTGGTGATGACTTTGGGGGCTCCTGGCTGGTTGTTTACCTGGGTGGGTCCCATCGGTATGGGGTGGTTATTGTTCAGAGTCACCGGGATTCCACGAGCGGAACGGGAAGCCCTCTCCACTCGTGGAGAGGAGTATAAAGCCTATCAGGCGACGACCAATGTTTTTTTCCCATGGTTCCCTCGCCCAACACCCGATAGCGCTACTCAGTCCTAACTGGAGGCCAGGCCAACATGGCTGGGTCAAGAGCGTGAGCCCGTCACGATTTCCTCTATTGGGCTGGCCGATCTGAGCTTTTCGACAAGGTGGGTCAACCGGGTTCGGTTCGCTTCATCAATCCGGAGGATTTCCCAACCTGCAATTTGACCATCTGACCAGCGTACAACAGCGGCATCGATGAGAATGTTGTGCGGTTGGTCTCCCTCAAGAATGGTCATATAGACAGTCGATTCAGTTCCAGCATGAACGGGACGTTCTCCAGCTGCGCGCCAGCCTCCTTCTGATAGATCCCATACGATCCCGGTGGTGAGGGATCCGTCACAGAAGTAGCAGAGCTGGCATCGAGCGGAAGTCCGTAACTTCTTGCGAACTGTATAGGTCTTCATGTTCTCCCCCCTGATTTGGTTCAGCCCCACCCCATCATTGCCCTCTGACAACCTTAGAGGATGAGGCGAAACATGCCATGCAACGAAAGAGGGGGAGGGAGGGGGCAAAAGTAGGATACAGAGCCCAGCTCTAGGCAATCTCTATAGAGAGAAGAAAGACGTGAAACCCTTGCTGCAGCACTCCAGTGCCTATTGTCTAGACTTTAGATCGGCAATCCGGGCACGCGCAATTTCCCCTTCTCTACTTTCAGGATAGGCGCGAGCCAGTTCTTGGTAGATCTCCAGTGCGTGCGGAAAATTGCTTTGGCTTTCCTCGAACGCGGCAGTCTCCAACAGTTCCTTTGCCTTGTCGGAACAGCCGAATAACACGGTGATGCAGAGGGCACAGAGGACGAAGCGCGCTGTCTTCATAAATATCCTTTCCCATTATCGCTTCGGCGTGACGCCATTGGGCTGTCATGCGTCGTACCAGATACGAGTGATTCAATATGGTAGCGTGTGGGAGTAATCCCTTCACTGCGACAGTGTGGGCAACGGCTTGGTCGTGTCAAACGTGTACGGTCGCGAAACATGAATCCACAGTCCAGGCAACTGGACGGTTCACGGAGAAATCGCCGTGACCGGTCTCGAAGGACAGTTTTTACCACATGAGCTAGGTGTTCCTCCACCTGCCGCTCGGAGATGCCCAGGGATCGGGCGAGTTGGGGGGTCGTCATCCGAGAGTCAGTCAGGAGTTCAATGATCCGCTGGCGCGTGGTTCGTTCGGAAGGCTGCATGGCGGGCATGGTAAGCACTTGATCAAAGAAAAGCCAGACGAGTCGAGGGAGTTTCATATGAATCATCTTAAGTCTTGCGCACTTAAGGGTTGCACCGCTGCGTGCATTCTGTCAGAATCCGTCCCCGCATCGACTATCACATCACCAGTAACCAAGTGGGCCTGATCAGTCCTTCGTATTCCCGAACGGTTTTGCCAGGCCTAGAGTGCCATAGACGAGGAGGTTGGGGACCATGAAGTTCCTCGCAGTCCATCCCGGTCCGCTGATGTACACCAAGATTTATCTCCGCCTGGAGCCGCTCGGTCTCGAGATGGTCGCGCAGGCCTGTCGCCAAGCGGGGCATGACGTTCGTCTGATCGATCTGCAGGCGGATACTTGGAAAGACTACGAGGCACTGATCACCAGTTGGAAGCCGGATGCAGTGGCGTTTGGCTGCAACTATTTGGCGAATGTCCCGGAGATCGTCGATCTCGCGAAACTGACCAAGAGCCTGTTGCCGAATGCCTTTGTCTTCGTTGGGGGGCATAGTGCCTCATTTGTGGCGAGGGACTTTTTGACGCATGCCAACGGTGCACTTGATTGTGTGCTGAAGGGCGAAGGCGAAGTGGCAGCGCCCAAGTTGCTTGAAGCGGTGGAGCACGACCGCAAAGCGATCACCAAGGTTCCCGGTGTGGTGACCCTGGATGGGGAAGGACCACCAGCCCAGTTCATCGAAAATCTGGACGACATTCGTCCCGCGCGTGATTTGCTCCGGAACCGGCACAAGTACTTCATCGGCGTGTTGGATCCCTGTGCTTCCGTCGAATTTGCACGAGGCTGTCCGTGGGATTGTTCATTCTGCAGCGCCTGGACGTTTTATGGGCGCAGCTATCGAACGGTCAGCACCGAAAGGGCGGTGGAAGAGCTCGAACAGGTTCAGGAACCGGGCATCTTTCTGGTAGACGATGTGGCCTTTATTCAAGCTAAGCAGGGTATGGAGATCGGCGAAGCCGTCGCCCGTCGCGGAATCAAGAAACAGTACTACATGGAAACGCGTGGCGACGTCTTGCTGCGCAATAAAGAAGTCTTTCAGTTTTGGAAGAAGCTCGGGCTCCAGTACATGTTCTTGGGCGTTGAGGCCATCGATGAAGAGGGCCTCAAGATGCATCGTAAACGTATCTCACTGGGCCGAAACTTTGAAGCGCTGGAGTTTGCTCGATCGCTCGGCATTACCGTCGCCATCAATTTGATCGCAGATCCGGACTGGGATCGGCAACGGTTCGAGACCGTTCGGCAATGGTGCTTGGAGATCCCGGAAATCGTGAACATCAGCGTGAACACACCCTATCCCGGCACCGAAAGCTGGCATACCGAATCACGCAAGTTCCAGACGAGAGACTACCGGCTGTTCGACATTCAACATGCCGTGCTGCCGACGAAAATGCCGCTGCCGGAGTTTTATGAGGAACTCGTCAAGACGCAACAGGTCTTGAACAAGAAACATCTGGGCTGGGCCGCGCTCAAGGGGACGGCGAAGATCGCAGCCGGACATCTGATGCGTGGGCAGACTAACTTCATCAAGATGCTGTGGAAGTTCAACAGCGTCTACAATCCCAAACTCCAGATCGCTGATCACCAGCGCCGACCGACCTACGAGATGACGCTTCCCTCAGCTCCACAAGAGATGAAGAATCTCGACGCCAAGCAGCTGTTCATTCTGCCGGCCAAGGGACGACGGGGGCGTGCCCTCGACGAGTCGAGCGAACAGTTTGTGGAGGCGACTCGGACGGGGACGAGTATTTAGTTCTCTTGCTTCCTTGGCCGAGGCTGAGGACCGTCGCTATTCATCGGCTGGCCCAGCAAGGGAGCCACACTCTGGTGGGCCACGTGCGGCAAAAGAGTTTGTATCCTTCAGATCGTGCGAGGGGACATCTCGACGGACATCACTGGGCTCCTTAGACTGCGCTCCCAATTAGGTCATAAACCTCGACTCACCCTTCTCTCCATCGCCCTGTTATACTGATCCATCCCTTCATTCAATTCGAGAGTGATCGCCATGAGCTCTCCGACTTGGGACGAACTTGCCGAGCTTGCGCTGAAACGTATTGCCGCCTCAGGCGCGGAGTATGGCGACATTCGCATTCAAGACAGCATCACCGAGCACATTGAGGGCGAAGACCGCAGGATCGCTTCGATCAACGATGTCCGGGACATCGGCTTTGGGGTGCGCGTGCTCTATCACGGAGCCTGGGGATTCGCGGCGAGTTCGATCTTGTCGCTGGAAGAAGTGCCGAGGGTCGCTGACCTGGCCACTGAAATTGCCAAGGGATCTGCTTCCGTCGCGCTTGAGAAAGTCCGATTAGCTCCGGAACCGGTTCATCACGATCGTGTGGTTACGCTTTGCCGCATTGATCCCTTCCGCGTTCCGCTCAAAAACAAAACAGACTTGTTGCTGAACGTGATGGAAACTCTCCATCGACGAGAGGGGGTCGCACGAAGCCGTGCAAGCTTGTGGGCGCGTCGAGACAGGAAATTGTTTGTGTCGACGGAAGGATCACGTTTGGAATTCGATCTGCTGGCCGCACAAGGTGACTGTACCGCAACGGCACTGCATGAAGGTCGGTTTGTGTCGCGCAGCTTCAGTACGCCACATCTCAGGAAAGGCTACGAGCTGATCGAAGAAGCTGATCTTCTGCGGGCGGCTTCTCGTGTCGCCGATCAAGCCGTTGAAAAGGTCAAGGCGCCAGTGGTGAATGCGGGTCTGTTTGATCTCGTACTCGATCCGGAGCATCTGTCCTTGACCATTCACGAGTCTTGCGGTCATCCGAGTGAACTTGACCGTGCGCTCGGGTACGAAGCCAATTATGCCGGCACCAGTTTTTTGACAACGGAGAAATTGGGAACCTTTCGGTACGGCTCTCCGCATGTGAACCTCGTGGCCGATAACACCGAACCAGAAACACTTGCTGCGACCGGCTACGATGACGATGGCGTTGTTTGTCAGCAATGGGACATTGTTCGCAACGGAATCTTCGTCGGCTACTGTACCAATCGGGAAGTTGCACCGAAGATTGGTGCGACCCGTTCACGTGGGTCAAACCGCGCTGATGGGTGGGGGAGTGTTCCGATTGTCCGCATCGCCAATATCGGACTTGAGCCAGGCTCAGCGACCGTCGATCAACTGATTGCCGATGTGAAACGGGGCATTTACATCGAAGGCCATGGGTCCTACAGCATTGATCAACGGCGGTACAACTTCCAGTTCGGCGGTGACGCATTTTGGCTGATTGAAAACGGCAAGCGGACTCATATGGTGCGAGACGTGATCTACCATGGTATCACGCCGGAGTTCTGGAACAGCTGCGATGGTGTGGCTGATCGATCGGCTCGTCGTCGGTATGGATTCATTACCTGTGGGAAAGGGCAGCCAGGTCAGTCCGGCTGGATGACCCATGCCGCTTCAACGGCAAGGTTTCGCCAAGTGCAGGTGATCAGAGGAGAGGGTCACTCATGACCAGCGTGAGTGGGAGGTCGTGGCCACACATGACGAGTCGCGATGAGTTTCGTTTTCTCAGCAATCTGGTCTTCACACGTTCGTCCGCCGGTCAGACGATGGTCAGCCTTCATGACCACCATGCCGGAACGACCCGATTCGCCAACAATCAGGTTGTACAAAATGTCGACACAAGACGGGGGATACTATCCGTTAGCGTTGCATGTGATGGGCGGCATGGAACGGCCAGTACGACGGATTTTACGGCCGGAGCCATCCAGGACACCTTAGTACGTGCCGAGCGGATTGCCAGAGTCTCTCCGTTCGATCCTGAGTATCTCCCTCCTCCTCCACCGTATGAGTTTCCGGTGCGCGACACTGCAAGATCAGAGACGGTGGCAGCGGGACCATCTCGACGTCTGGAGTATGCCAATGAAGCGATCGGCCAGTGTCGAATGGAGAATCTTATGGCGGCGGGGATCGTGTCGTCATCAATGACGGCGGTTGGAATTGCTGCTGGCAATGGGCTCTTCGGCTATGAGCATCGGGGAGAGGCACGATTTAGTCTGACTGTACAAGCCGGAGACGCAACAGGCTGGAGTGCAGCTGCGCATCGGTCGATCGATCACCTCAGGGTCCAAGAGCGGACATTAGCCGCCATCAGGAAAGCCAAGTCTGGCCGTGACGTGCAGGAACTGCCTGCGGGGGATTATCCCGTCATTCTTGAGCCGGCTGCTGTAGCTGGACTTTGGGCTTGGCTGATCTGGGCACTCGATGCCAAATCCTATGCAAAGGGGACCAGTCCCTTCGCAGGGAAACTGGGCGGTCTCGTCGTGGACGAACGGATCCGCCTCCGGAATATGCCGGATCATCCCGACCTATTGGGAGAGGGATTTACCGCCGAGGGGTTAGCAAGCGGTGCATCGGTGTGGATCGATCACGGAATTCTACGGCAGCTAGTTTATGACCGGTTTACGGCTAAGGCTGATGGAGTGGACCCCATCCCTACACTGGACGCCCCAGCTTTGTCTGTAGAGGGACTCCCCGTTGCCTCGATTCAGGACCTTGTGAAGAACACGGAACGGGCGATTCTGGTCACGAATTTTTGGTATATCCGGCCCGTCAATGCTCGAAACTTATTGCTCACTGGTATGACACGCGATGGTACATTCCTGGTGGAGAAGGGGGAGATCGTGTCCGCCGTGAAGAATTTCCGCTTTCATGACAGCCCGCTTGCGGTATTTCAGCGAATTGAGGCCTGGACACATCCGATGGAAGCGGTGAATGCAGAGATTGGAAAGATGCTCGTCCCGGCTATGGTTTTGCCACGGTTTCATTTTTCCAGTATGACCAAGTTTTAAAAACAGTAATGAATGCGAATATGTTTATACCGCTGCTGAATAAAAAGGTTGACTCTTGACGCCGTGAGGAGTAGGTACATTAATTGTAAGTGACTAGGTCCAAATGAAGGGATCCGCTCCATGCCCCCGCGATTCAATAAAGAACCAATCAACCTGATCAATCGTATCCCATCACAAAAGCAGATCGATGAGGCGCGGCCCGTTCCCCCAGCATACGGCCAGGTTTTGCTGCAGGCGGGGGCTCTCTGTGTCCAGAAAGTCCGTAATTTCTTTGCACATGTAACGCGCTATGTGGGGGAGACCTCTGCTCGAGTCAGAAAGCCGCTTGCGCTTCCGGATCATACGAAAGTACGGATGGACAGGCGTGAAGGTTTTGGCGGTTATGGGGTGGGACGGATGAACGTGGTCGAAGAACACACCCAGGTGGCAGCCACTTCGTTGGCACCAAACGTCACCATTCTCAAAAATGCCACTCCTGTTCAGTCAGCAGAAGTTGCAGACCTTCGAGCCTGCTTGGTTGGACAACAGGATGAGATTGCTCGGCTGACGTCGCACATTCAAGAGCTGACCTCACTAGTGAGCGCTCAACAGCAGGTTCTTGTTCATCTCGGGAAAGAACTTGAAACCGGAGAGTTTTCAACCACATCGAATGGAACAGCGGCTGCCACAGTGAAGCGAAACCGTGTTGGCCGAAAGAAGCCGCCTGTCACTGAAGCGCAGAATCATCCCCAGGGAAATGAACACCCCTTTCCTCATCAGGAAACTGAAGGCCCGTCGCTTAACGTGTAGCGCTAAGCTTTAACGGGTTACCTGTCGGGTTTCCTTACGCCATTTTTTGAAACGAATACGACCTCAGTTCTCTGTGAGGGGGAGGTGACGTCTGTGGTCTCCTCATCCTCTAGTCAGGTGCCTACCTCGTCTGCTAAGAATCTGTCGATGATGGCCGGTCGTGTCTCATTGTGTATCGCGCTCTGTCTGAGTCTGTCTGTCCTAGAGTCGGAGGCAGCTGAGCGCGTGGCGAGTCGAGTCCCTCTTTTTGAGAATCTCGGGACCCTGCACCATCCGATCACCACGCGTTCCAAGGAGGCCCAACGATATTTTGACCAAGGGTTGCGGTTTGTGTATGCCTTTAATCATGAGGAGGCGATCCGCGCGTTTGAGGAGGCAGCTAGACTGGATCCTTCCGCTGCAATGCCCTATTGGGGCATCGCACTGGCGCTCGGGCCTAATATTAATGCAGCCATGGACAAGACCGATGAACGCCGAGCCCGGGAGGCCTTGCAGAAGGCCCGGTCCTACAGTACGCAAGCGACCCGAGTCGAACAAGCCTATATCTATGCAATCGGCAAGCGCTACAGCCTGAAGGGATCCACCAGACTGGTCATGGATAAAGCCTATGCGGATGCGATGCGAGTCGTCTGGAAACAGTTCCCTGACGATCCCGATGCCGGGGTGTTGTTTACGGAAGCCCTCATGGACCTCCACCCCTGGGATCTCTGGACCGTCAATGGAAAGCCGAAGTCCGGGACGGAGGAAATTGTCTCAACGTTGGAGACGGTTCTTGCAAGAGTGCCAAATCATCCTGGGGCCTGTCACTACTTCATCCATGCCATGGAAGCATCACCGACTCCAGAGCGAGCCTTGGCTTGTGCGGAGCGGTTACCTGGGTTGATGCCTGGAGCTGCACATCTCGTCCATATGCCGGCGCATATCCGCATGCGACTCGGCCACTATCATGAAGCAGCAGAACACAATGCACAGGCTGCCGAAATCGACAGGCGCTATTTGGCAGGAAAACCCTCTACCGGCGACGATGCTGATGGGTACTACCGGCACAACCTCCATTTCCTCTGGGCTTCCTTGGTGATGGAGGGACGAAGCGCTGAAGCCATGAAGGTCGCCCGACAATTAACGGCGACGATAACGGAAACGCAGGTACGGCACGATCCATCGAAGGAATCGTACCTGCCTGTGCCGCTGTGGTCGATGATCCGCTTTGGACAGTGGGAAGCGCTGCTGAAGGAACTGCCTCCACCGAACACCCTTCGACTGAAACAGGCGATTTGGCGATTGGGACGAGGTATGGCACTGATTGCATCCGGCCGGGTGCCTGGAGCCGAAGGAGAGCATGCCGCATTGGCGACGCTGGCAAAACGATTTGGACGAAACAGGACAGTCGAAGAACAAACGGAACGGGCACTCATTCAGATTGCCGAGCGACTGCTTGCCGGGGAGATCGCCACGCATCACAAGCACTATGACGAGGCAAGTACAGCCCTTCGAGAGGCCATCAAATTGGAAGACGCACTGCCCTACACGGAACCACCGTTCTGGCCCATTCCAGTGCGCCACTATCTAGGAGTCGTCTTGCAGAAGGCGGGACGAGCTCACGAAGCCGAATCGGTCTACCGAGCCGATCTGACCAAGAATCCACACAACGGATGGGCGCAGTACGGGTTGATGCAGAGCCTTCGTGCTCAACGGAAAGACCGTGACGCGAACGAGGTTGAGAAGCAATGGAAGCGGGCATGGGCCCATGCAGACGTGAATCTGGTCGCGTCTCGATTTTGAGAGTGGTGATGTTGTGGAGGCAGGCATGCGATTTGTCGTTGGAGTGATGGGACCAGCCAAAGCACCGAAAAAGGATCTCGACAACGCGCGAGTCCTTGGTGAGTTTATTGCCAGACGTGGCTGGGTGGTGCTGACGGGAGGAAAAGACGTGGGCGTCATGGACGCCGCCTGTGAAGGCGCCAAACGGGTGGGGGGTAGTCTGACCATCGGTGTCTTGCCGACGGCGAAGGATAAAGTGTCTCGCCATGTCGATGTGTCCATCATCACCGAAATGGGGAGCGGTCGGAACAACATCAACGTGTTGAGCAGCCATGTCGTGGTGGTGTGTGGATTGAGCGGGTCGGGCACGGTCTCGGAAGTGGCATTGGCCGTCAAGGCCGGGAAGCCCGTCATTCTGGTCGCTGCTACGGAGGCGGACGTGGCGTTCTTCCGTAAACTCGACAAGCGCTTGGTCAATGCGGCGGCAACACCTGAGGAAGCCATCGAGCTCATCATGAAGCTGATGGATAAGCGGCAACGACGGGCACACCGTACGGAACAGGAAACCTACGGCTATCTGCCGGTCTAGCGGGGCAACTGGTGAATGCGCAGCCAGCTCTTTCGCAGTCCATGTGATGCGAGAGAGATCCCATAAAGTGTGTCGTCGGACGATGTAAGAATGGAGCCTCTGCGACGACAATAAGGGAGGAGGACACCAACATGACAACTCAACGGCGGTTCCTGGCTCTGGCAAACGGTCTCATCATATGCATGAGTCTCGCGAACTTCTCACTCGTCGAAACATCAGGCGCATCCCAAATCGCCAAGGCGTATTTTGCCGGCGGCTGTTTCTGGTGCATGGAGGAAGCGTTTGAAAAGGTAGACGGCGTCGTCAGCGTCGTATCCGGATATATGGGGGGCACCGTGACCAACCCGACCTACGAGGAGGTGTCCGCCGGACGCACAGGCCATGCGGAGTCGGTGGAAGTCACCTACGACCCCACGAAGGTTTCCTATCAGAAGCTCCTCGATGCCTTTTGGCACAATGTGGATCCACTCACACCCAACGCGCAGTTTTGCGATCATGGCTCCCAGTACCGATCTGCCATCTTCTATTCCAGCGAGGAGGAAAAGCGACAAGCGGAAGAATCGAAATCCGCAATCGAGCAGGCCAAGAAATTTCCAGCCCCGATCGTGACGCAGCTCGTGCCTGCGGCGACCTTCTATCCAGCCGAAGGCTATCACCAGGATTACTACAAGAAGAACCCGCTCCGTTATAAGTACTACAAGTACGGATGTGGGAGAGCCAATCGGTTGGAAGCCCTATGGGGGAAACCGTAGCGATCAACGGCCTGCCCTGAGCAGGAAGGTGGCTTGGAAAGCGACAGTTCAGGAGAGGACGAATAGTTTCATGGCATCGCATTAAGCGCACGCAGTCGGTAAGGCTGTGAATTTGAGGGCTTGCAACGTAGGTGGCGAAGCGTTGCCGTCTGAACTCCTCCTCCCTTGGTTAACAAACAACTTGATCATTAGCTAATATCAGAACCCCATTCCGAGACTCGGCTCAAGTCCATCTCCTAACCACCTCCACTCACTTTTAGAACCATTGGCCTGTTGGTCTCGTGCGCGAGCAACGGGAATGCAGACCGACGAGAAGTGTACAAGCTGTCAGGAGAATTCATGGCGTAAGTGGTCAGGTTTGCAGATGGGCCGATGTGGGAGACGCGGAGCCCACCACGCCATGCAGGGGGGCGCAGAGAGAGAAGGGCAGCCCGATTAGTCCTCCGTGCTCATGGAACGCCCAGCATAAGAACCCGCTGGTACAACGCACTCAAGCTAGGACTACCAAGGTTCTCCAATAAGAAAAGGGAATAAGCAGGCTTGGAATGGGCTCTTTATGCTTTGTCACTTTTGGGGACGCGTGGGGTCAAACATACTAGGAGCAGTGGAAATGAGGCGATGGATACTGAAAGGGCTTTGAAGTAGACTCCATCGAGTCTCCAGATACAAGTCAGATCCTTAAGGGGGAACCATGGATCGCATAACAAGTGCATTGCTAACAGAGTTTTCACAAGATAATGGTATCCAGTCTTTATCTGAGGATAAGCGTTTTGAGCGGTTCTCGTCATATCTCGCTGTGTCTCCACATCTTGTAGACTCCTTCGACACTGCTGAAATTGCTACTGGATCTGGAGGGGACACGGGAATAGATGCTCTCGCCATCGTTGTTAATGGGGCGCTAGTCACTGATCAGGAGCTAGTAAAAGAGTTGGCTGAGACAAATGGCTATTTGGACGTAAGTTTCATTTTCGTACAGGCAGAACGATCATCAACCTTTGAAGGTTCAAAGATTGGAACTTTCGGATATGGCGTTATGGATTTTTTTAAAGAGACACCAACCTTGCCAAGAAACGAGCAAGTTGAAGAGGCTGCTGCCATAATGGGGGCGATCTATGCACGCTCCTCAAAATTCACACGTGGCAATCCCGTCTGCAGACTTTACTATGTTACGACGGGCAAGTGGCTTGGGGATGCAAATCTTCTTGCCCGCAGGCAAACCGTATTGGATGACCTAGAGAGTACACGGCTCTTTCGCGAAGTTGACTTCACACCTCTTGACGCAGACGCAGTTCAACGTCTCTATAATCAGTCCAAGAATGCAATTGCAAGAGACTTCACATTTGCCAATCGCACTCTTATTCCTGAGATGCCGGGAGTAACAGAGGCCTATTTGGGCTTCTTGCCAGCTCCGGAATTTCTTGCCCTGTTGAGAGATGAAAGCGGTGTTCTTCTTAAGACTATCTTTTACGACAACGTTCGGGACTGGCAGGATTACAATGCTGTGAATAGCGAGATTCGCCAGACTCTAGCTGCTCAAGCTCAGCGCAAGCGTTTCGCGCTCATGAATAATGGCGTGACCATCATTGCGAAGACATTACGGGCAACGGGGAACCGTTTTCACATTGAAGACTATCAGATCGTAAACGGTTGTCAGACAAGTCACGTCTTGTATGACCAGCGTGCAACACTCGATGATTCGGTAATAATCCCGTTAAGGCTTATAGCAACTCAGGATGATGAAATTATTGCCTCGATTGTGAAGGCAACTAATCGACAAACACAAGTCAAGGAAGAGCAATTGCTGGCGCTGAACGATGTCCAGAAGAAACTCGAAGCATATTTCGCCAGCTTTGGAGAGCCGCGCCGTCTGTATTACGAACGGCGCTCCCGACAGTACAATACGATTTCCGGTATCGAGAAGACTCGTATTGTTACCCTGACGAATCTTATCCGGGCATATGCAGCATTCGTGTTGAATGAGCCTCACCGCACAACACGTAACTTCAAAGCCTTATTGGACAAGGTTGGTACATTGATCTTCAGCCCAGACCACCGTCCAGAAGCGTACTACGCTGCTGCGTCAGCGCTGTATCGCTTAGAATCCTTGTTCCGGAATGGCTCAATTGATGCCAAGTACAAGCCAGCAAGGTATCACATCCTCATGGCAGCGCGTCTTTTGGCCTCGCCAGAAAATCCCCCTCGACCAAACTCTAACGAGATGGCAAAGTTTGCTGATGAATTAACAGAGAAGTTCTGGGACCAGACCGTTGCAGAACGACTTTTCAAAGATGCGGTTGCAGTCGTTGATGAAAAGGCTGAGGGTAACCTGCATCGGGACAATATAAGAACTCAGCCATTTACGGAGGCGGTTACACGACGTTGTCGAGACCGGGTTCAAGCCAGTAACAGATAGAAGTGTCAGGAGCCTCTTCTGCATTCAATAAGAATTGGTCTGCATATAAGCAACGTTAATTTAGGGGTTCAGACTCCCATACGCTTCAGACGGTTTGAGGAGTGCAGATCGTAGTATGAGGCCGGATACCGTTTCTGACCTCTCCGCCCAGGCCAGCCTCAATGCAATGAGGTGATTTGCCGTGCCAGCATGAGGTGCGGTTATGGTCGTTCTGCGATCGGATGAACCACAGGACTGCATTCCTCAACATCCAGCTGCATAATCAATTCACGGAATTGTAGAGGATACGCAGTTAAAGAACCATCTCTACATGAATGTGGTGAGATCGCCCAGCGTCGTCTGGTGCTTCACGGCCTCAGTCCTTCAACGAGAACGGCGTGAAGTTCGTATGCCTGTCGTACCAATCCTCATTCTCCTGGCGCTTTAGCCATCGGACGATCGCATAAGTCGCTGGGGTGAAGACGATCTCGACGGAGACCTTGAACGCCCAGTTGAAGGCGATGACCTTCATCATCGTCCCGGGCTGCCAGGTCCCGAGGAAGGCTATTGGATAGAAGAGAGCGCTGTCGACAAGCTGGCCGACTGCGGTTGAGCCGATCGTGCGGGTCCAGAGGTGACGCCCCTCGGTCCAGACTTTCATCTTTGCCATGACATAGCTGTTCATGAAGTCGCCGCACCAGTAGGCGACCATCGACGCGATGACGATCCGCCCTGTGCTTCCGAAGACGACCTCCAGTGCCGGCTGGATCACGGCATTGAAGGGCTCATCAGGATCCCCAGGCATGTGGATCACGAAGAGCCCCATGATGGTTGCGAAGATCATTGCGATGAACCCTGCCCAGATGACTTTACGCGCACGCGCGTAGCCATAGACCTCGGTCAGTACGTCGCCGAAGATGTAGGAGATCGGGAAGAAGAGGTTCCCGGCGCCGAACGTGAGGCCGAAGAGGATGCAGGTCTTGCCCGGTCCAATCAGGTTTGAGCAGAGCAGTACCGTCACAAATCCAGCCATAACGAGGTCGTAGTAGCGGTAGTGACGGGGGTTCGAGATGAGTTCAGGCTTGAGCGGTTCCGTGGAGGCGGTCATTGCAAGGCCAGACTCCTCCCGCTCCGTAATGCTTTTTGTCCCGTGCAGGCCTCGCCCATTGCAATTCAGCTCCAGATCCCAGCGTAGTCCTCAGATGGTGGAGGGAGCTCGTCTAGTAGATCGGCCACCCAGGAAGGAAAGGGAAATCTAAAAAGCCTTTCCCCTTCCAAGAATGTAACCAAGATCTCGCCAGGGATCGATTTCCAGTTTCTACCATCGGAAAGACGGAAGCAACATGAAGTCGGGGGTCTGTCTTGTTCTGTGCGCGTCCATGACCCATCCGCATGCGTACGCCTTTTTCGAATGGAGCAAGAGACGGTGGGGCGACATGTGCGGTGCAGGCTGCTGTGGTGCAAAGGTTTACGGATATTGCTTGTCAGGAAAGCGCTCTTTGTTAGAGTCCTATTCTGATGCGCTGCAATAGCCGGTGAGTGAGCTAACCGGGCCATGGCGCTTGGGGGTTCTGTGGGAAAGGAGAGCGCGAGAATGTTTCCAGCCTTTGTATGTGTATTGGTCACGAGCATATTCTCGATGTGCTCCTCTGTGCTCGCCGGAGATCTTCTCCAATGGGTCGATGATTCAGGAGTAACCCATTTCGCCAGGTCATTGGAATCTGTCCCAACCCAATACCGAAATAGGGTAAAGCCAGAGAAACCCAATGCAGAGGCCATGCCGAAATCCGCAGCGACCCAGCGAGTGGGTCCTACCGCTAGTCGCCAAGAGGTCACTGCGGCTGGTGGGGCAAAACCGATACTCAATGCGTTTTCAGTTCCGTTCGAAGCCTATGAAGGTGATGCGCAGCGTGTGATTGTGCAGGTCACCTTCAACGGGTCCGTGACCGTTCCCATGGCGATCGATACCGGCGCTCCTGGACTGATCATTTCTCCAAAGGTTGCCCAGAAGCTCGGGTTGTTCGGGAACGATGGGGGCATGGTATTGACTGCCGCAGGCGGAATCGGCGGAACTGTTCCTGCGATGAGGACGTTTCTGGATACGGTGCAGGTTGGAGGCGCTAAGGATACCTTCATCCCCGCGACGATTATGAATTCGGTCTCTGAGTCGTTCGAAGGGCTCATTGGAATGGTGTTCATGTCCAGATATTCGTTCAAGATCGATTCCCTCAAACATGTTGTGGTTTTTGAAGAGGTGCTGCCAGATCCCAATGCTCCAGGCGGGCGTAATGAGCGATGGTGGAGGAGTCAGTTCAAAGAACTTCATGCACTCCGTGATGCCTGGATGAAACACTCACTTGACAGTCAGCCAGGAGAGTTCGCCGACAGGCAAGTGAAAGAAGCAGAGAAGCTCCTCAGCAAGCTTGAACGGCATGCCAGCCTGAATTCAGTGCCTCAAGCCTGGCGATAATAGTGCTCAGTCTGCCGCCTTCGCTCACCCCGATTGAACTCCTTCACGTAGACCCTAAACGTAAGGGGACGAGTATCTTTCCTGGACGTAGGAGCGTTATCGTGGAGTTGTGTCAGAACTTGCCGGTGAGTTAGAGAACATGCCAGGCTCAACGAGCGTCCCTGCATTGGTGAACGGCAATCGTCCTTCCGTACCATGCAGCACGCCTTTGATATCGTACGTCAGTTCCTGTTTCTGAGAGAGCTGGAGCAGCTGGCGCATGATGTCGAGCGTTGAGGTGCTGGTATCGATCGTCATCACGGCATCACCCAACCGGGGGACCGTCATCTCCTTGCTCGCCAGGCCACGGGCCAGACGCTTCCCGTTCAGATTCAATGTAAAGTCGATGCCAGTCAGGTGATAGTCGAAATCATTCGGATTGCGGACGCGCAGATCCACACGGAGCCGTTGCTCGAACATCGTTGCGTCCAATGGCGTGACATTGGTGACGAGCACCTCCGGAGGCTCGCCTTTTATAAACCAGGAGGCGCAGCCGGGAAGCAGCAGGGCGAGGACGATTAAGTACAAGGAGGCTCGATGCAATCCCATAGGCTGCATCATATCAAGAGCCTCTACGGGAAAGCGACGCGCATGCCAGCATGGGGCTCGTGCATCGATGAATTGAGGCGGATCTAACCCCCCAGGGTTTGTGTGCTCATTCGCAGCATGATTAAGAACTATTTCGAGATTCCCGCCATAGACTAAGATGACTGATCTGGGATGTGATCAGAGTATCGTGCAGGATGG
>JAHBWQ010000050.1 GCA_019636915.1 Nitrospira sp.
AGGCGGGGTGACAGAATCAAATCCTGCGGACAAGACGAAACTCTTGGCCGGCGATATCGTGGTCCTACTCGGGTCACGCGATGAGATTCGGCGCGCCATGGAATTCATCCTCACGGATACACCTGCCCCCTAGCGTCCTCTCTCGTTGTTGGGTTGTCGTTTCTATAAAAAGGGTTCAGCTTCGCCAGTGAAGCGTGACGCGTTCTTTGAGCGGGTGGTTGAAGGGGCGCCCTGTCTGAACCGCTTCGAGATAGGCTGCCTTCAGCTTGTAATACCATCGAGCCGGCATATCAGCATCCCCCAGAAACATTGATGAGGGCTTGTGACGAAGACCCACTGCCAGGTGCTTCATGGCACGTTCATCCTGACTCAGAAACATCTTGGTCAGCGTACGAAAAATCAGATTGCCGAAGGGCAGCCAATGCAGACCGCACCAGTAGGCGGAAAAATCAATGCGACATTCCATGTCGGAGACTGGTGTGGCCATCAACCGGTTGGCGAGCCACGCTCTGCCACATTGCATCAGTTCCACTCGCTGGTTCGGAAGTAGAAAGTCGATGGTGGTGCTCAACGGTCCTCCATAGATGCGCTCGATCCAATGAAACGGTCCGCTGTTCTTTGCCGGACGGTGAGCCGTCATCCGAAAACCATGTGGAATCGGCTCAAAGACTTTCGTCTTCTCGTGCATGCGCGCATCACTGCGCCACCACGAATGAACATAGGGCCCATGGACAGGATCGATGAGACCGATGACCCCATCATCAGGCGTGCAGGTATAGGTCAGCGAAATATGGAAGGATTGTCGGGGTTCCGACGGAAGCGGCATACGCGGAACCGGCGGTAATGGATCAATGTTCCCACGTTCATCGGCCAGGTACAACCAAACCATCCCGTCCATTTCTTGTGCCGGATAAGTCGCGACGCCGATCTTATCGGACTGGAAACTCCCCCCTTCAGGAAGGGCAGGGATACGCCGACAGCGACCCTTCGTATCAAATTGCCACCCATGATAAGGGCATTCCACCCGTTCGCCATCGAACCGACCGAACGACATCGGCATCCCGCGATGAGGGCAGAGATCACGCATCGCCGCCAGCCTACCCGTTCGATCACGGCAGAGAAGAATCGGGAGGTCCAACATCTGCAACCCCGTCATCGTCCCAGGACGGAGCCGATGGCTAGGAACGGCTGGATACCAGAAGCCGAAGAGAGGCGCACCTCTGGAAGATTGTATCTCGGGTGATGGTGGTTGGATCATTGCTGAACAGGAGGGCCGTAAGAAAACGCTGCACAATCAACTCAAGACTATAACGGTGGGCAAGGATTAGGTCAAGCAACGAACCAGTAGGACACCGGTTCCTTGACACTCCAAAGGATCACATACTATCCTCATTTAATGCTCAGTACACTGAGCCTTGTGTAGAGTGTGAGGTGACAAAATGATTGCCACGCAAATCGAGCCGACGACGACGTTGGCGCAGCTCCAAGAATCCAAACCCGAGAGTGTCACGATCGTACTGCTGAGTGGAGACATGGATCGCGCCATGGCTGCTTTCATCATTGCGACAGGCGCAGCCGCAATGGGAATGAAGGTGACGATGTTCTTTACCTTTTGGGGGTTGAACACTATCCGCAGAAGGGGCGCCACCAGTTCGGCCAAAGACTGGCTTCGCCGGATGTTTGGATTGTTAAACCGTGGTGGAGCATCAACACTTCCGCTGTCTCGATTCCATCTCGGCGGACTCGGAACCATGATGATGCAGCGGGTCATGAAGCAGAACCGCATGCCCGACGTACCGGAATTGATGCAGACGGCTCTGGATCTCGGCGTACATTTTATCGCGTGCACGACGACCATGGGCCTCATGGGTATTACCAAAGACACCTTAATCGACGGAATCGATCAATTCGCCGGGGTCACGACGTATCTTGCGGAAGCGAAACAGGGAAGCGTGAATCTTTTCATTTAAGCTGACACATATCAGCTGATAGCGAGGGATATCTTCATGATGCAGGCCGATGTCAAACTCGACACCTTAGGGTACTTTTGTCCCATGCCGATTATCCTGACGTCGAAGAAGATTAAAGAGCTGGTCTTAGGTCAGGTACTGGAGGTCGTCTCCGATGATGAAGGCATCAAGAAGGACATGCCGGCTTGGTGTGAAAGCACAGGCCATCAAATGGTGGGACTGGAAGAGGAACAGGCAAAGTCGGGACGGATTTATAAGGCCTTCGTCAAGAAAATGAAATAATTAGATCTTTTTTGAGATCAACCGGAACAGAAGCCGGAAGGACCAGACGAAGTCCTCCGGCTTTTTCGTTTGCGCTGAGACCGGTGACATGGACCGAATCGTTGAATGTGTGCCCAACTTCAGTGAAGGCCGGAATCAGACCACCGTTCAAGCCTTACTCGACGCTGTGACCTTGACACCCGGTGTCGTATGTTTGGACCACTCGGTGGACCCTGACCACCATCGAGCCGTCCTGACCTTCTGCGGGACCCCGGAGGCGGTCGTCGAGGCGGCTTTCCGCACCATCTGTACTGCAACCAGCCTCATCGATCTGCGCAACCACACCGGCGTGCACCCTCGCGTGGGTGCGACAGATGTCGTCCCATTTATTCCAATCAAGGGTACAACGATGGACGATTGTGTCCGGCTTGCCAGGCGACTCGGAGAACAAGTTGGACGTGAATTGGAAATTCCCGTCTTCTTGTATGAACGGGCCGCCACTCGACCCAATCGTGCCCCCTTGGAAGCGATCAGACGTGGCGGCCTCGAAAGGTTGGCGTTTCGAATGACATCCGATTCGGAATGGACACCCGATTTCGGCCCGTCTCGACTCCATCGGAGTGCCGGAGCCATTGCAGTCGGTGCTCGACCTCCGCTAATCGCCTTCAATGTGAACCTCCGCTCTCAGAGAATTGAGGTCGCCCGTTCCATCGCCAGGACCATCCGGCAATCACATGGGGGCTTGCCCCATGTAAAGGCGATCGGTGTCGAACTAGCCAGCCGCTGTATGGTCCAGGTTTCCATGAACCTGACCGATTATCAGCTGACACCAGTCCAGTCCGCGTTTCAGGCTGTCAAAACTGAAGCGGAAAAGCATGGCATTTCAATAGCTGGGAGTGAGTTGATCGGATTGATCCCGCAGGCGGCATTGGAGCACGTTGCAGTCGCTTCGCTTGAGTTGGAACGATTCGATCCATCTCACATCCTGGAAAGGAGCATTGCCGAGGCCATGGGGGGAAAGAACCTATTCGATCAGACCATATCTGATTTTATGAACGCGGTCTCCGATACCAAACCGATTCCTGCGGGTGGAAGCGTCGCAGCACTTGTCGGCGCGTTAGCGGCTTCGTTGGGAGTCATGGGCGCCCGCCTTGTCAAACAATCAGACCGAGAAACAACCCTTCTGCGATTGAGTCGGCGGCTGTACGAACTTGTTCAAGAAGATGCGTTCGCCTATGAAGCCTTGCTGAAGGCCCATAAAATTCCGAAGGACCAACCAGCTCGTCCCACTACAGTTTCGAACGCGCTCCTCAAGGCTACAGAAGTCCCTCTTGAAATTGCAGAACAGGCCTGTGAAGTTGCCCGAGTCCTTCATGGCTTGCGACAGGTGGTCAAGCCGACAGTCCATTCAGACCTTTCCGTGGGGATGATCCTGGCCATAGCGACAGCTGACGCAGGTCTTTTTACAGCGCAAACAAATGTAAAACTTGCAACAAATCAGTTAGTTGTAGAGTCCGTGCAAGCAAAAATCCTAAAGATACGCGAAAGTCTTGAGGAGCTGAGGAGGTTGTGCTAGACTCCGCGGCTGCATTGTGACAAACCATCACCAACAGGCTGAATTGGCCTGAGAAAGTCGGTAGTTATCCGGATGGAAATCAAGGTCTTCAACAACAACGTTGAAAAAGCGCTGAAAGTTGCCAAGAAAAAGCTCGCAGGCGAAGGTCTGTTTCGTGAGCTCAAGCGTCGCCGTTTTTATGAAAAGCCAAGCGTGAGGAAAAAGGCGAAGCAACGCGAAGCCCAACGACGCCGTCAGAAGTGGTTGTCAAAGCGGAAGCCTGACTAGAGACGCCCTCAGGGTTCTTCAGACCCCTTCAGTAGCCTCCTCCCCCTTCGCGCCACACCCCTATGCGTCAGGAGCAGATCCATGCCGCCGTCCGCATCGTCAAACGGGAGATTCGCCGTTGGCAGGAGCCGGTTGTCGGTGTGGTCGCCAAGGAATCGGACCACGATCCTTTCCTGATTCTTCTTTCCACTCTCCTCAGTTTAAGAACCAAGGATAAGACAACTAGAGGAGCAGGCGACCGGCTCTTTGCCTTGGCGCGTACTCCCGCCACGATGCTGCAGGTACCACTAAAGAAGATCGAACAGGCGATTTATCCGGTTGGGTTCTATCGGACCAAGGCGAAATCGATCCATGAAATCTGCCACCGGCTGATCGACCGCTATGGTGGAGCAGTTCCGGACTCCATCGATGAACTGGTCAGCTTACCGGGAGTCGGGCGGAAAACCGCGAATCTCGTGATCACGATTGGATTTGGGAAACCAGGAATCTGTGTTGATATTCACGTACACCGCATCAGCAATCGTTGGGGTTATATCAAGACCAAGACGCCGGAAGAATCTGAAAACGCCCTCCGCCGAAAACTACCGAAACAATACTGGATCATCTACAACGACCTTCTCGTCCCCTATGGACAAAACCTGTGTGTCCCCGTCTCACCGTTCTGTAGTCAGTGCAAGCTGACCGACCTATGCGATCGTGTAGGAGTTACAAAGTCACGTTAGGTAGTAAACAGTGCGGGGTGAGGTGATGGAAGATGCGAGGCTGTTTACCCCTAACCCTTCCCCCCTTACCGATCTAGATGAACAGTTTTGTCTCTGCCTCAGCCGTTAAAGACAGAATCGCAGGCAGCCCCAGCACTTCATCCACGTTCCGTTCGACCGCGCCGGCATCTACCCCCATATACTCCAGACCGGCGCTGCAGGCGATCAGCCGAAGCGTCCCGACGTGCTTGGCATCCTGAAACATTTCTGAAATCTTGGGCACGTTTTTCTCTTTGAGGAGTCGGGCTACTTCTTCCGCGGATCCCGCATACTCCGGTGGAAAATCAATCTGATCGATCTTGCCCTCAGCCAGCTTCTTGATGGTCCAGAACAGCAACACCACGATCACGTCTTTCCCCATCGCGGCAGCCGTCATGCCGAGCGTTGCGACCTGGTGCAATTTATCGTAGGTGGCATTGTGGGCAAAAATAACAAACTTGGGTTTGGTCGACATGGCTTACTTCTTCTGTGTCCTGGCTTTCACACTGTTGACGTAGTCCGTGATCGCAGCATCAACGTCATCGGCTGTCATCGGACGATCATGTGTCTCACTCTCATCGACAAGATAACGATCATGATCTTTTTCCTGCTTGAGAATAACCGCGTTCTCAGGTGTCACCTCGATCAACATAAACCACTCCTTGGCTCCTTGGGACATCACCACCTGTTTGCCGGCTCCCCTTCTCGTGATCTCAATCTGAAGCGCATCGCCTGTTTCCGTCGAAGACCAGGCCCCGCTTGCGAACAATACACATCCGGCGACAACCGCAATGAGGATGAAACGTCTTGTACGATGAGATTCACCTTTACACCACACCACGATGATGACTCCATACGGAGCAATTATAGCGAGCAGGGGTGACTCCGTAAACCAGGGAGAGCAATCTCGTTTACCTTGAGGGACACAGGAGCCCATGTTAGGATGCCGCCCGATGGACGAACTTCTTTCAACGGTTGAGCAGTACATCTCCACCGAAACACTCGTCACGCTGACGGCTCTCTCGATCGTCTTTTTTGTCGGATCGCTGATCGCCATTCCCTTCATCCTGGTCAGGTTGCCGACAGACTTTTTTGATACCCGCGTACCTAGACGTTGGATGGAAAATCACCACCCGGTGCTTCGGCTCCTTGGCCATCTCGCAAAGAATGTGGTTGGCGCGATTTTCCTGTTCGCCGGATTCTTGATGCTCTTCCTACCGGGTCAGGGTATTCTCACCATGTTGATCGGGATCACGATGCTGGACTTTCCCGGCAAACGCAGACTTGAAGCCAAGATGATCGGCCAACCAGCCGTCCTCAGCACGATCAATAACATGCGTGAGAAGTTTGGGAAGCCGCCGCTCACGATCGCGCCAGATCCCTAGCCGAAGCAGGACGAACGTGCTGAGGCTTCTCTGAAAACGAATCCGGCACTCATTCCTCAGCACTTCATACGAACGCTTATGATATCGCCACAAGCCGACAAGCGCCCCACTCTGTATTTGATTGACGGCAGTGCCTATATTTATCGCGCCTTTTTTGCCCTGCCGGCCCTCAACAATTCCAAAGGCCTCCAGACCAACGCCGTCTATGGATTCATGACCACGCTTCTCAAGATCATACGGGAACATGGGCCAGATGGTCTGGTCGTGGCATTCGATGAGAAGGGTCCGACACTCCGGCACGAGGAATTCAAGGAGTACAAAGCGCAGCGTCCGCCGATGCCGGACGGGATGAAGGCCCAGATCCCGTACATTCATCGCGTGGTAGAGGCATTGAATATCCCGGCCGTAAAGCAAGCCGGCTACGAAGCTGACGATCTGATCGGGACCCTAGCTCGCCAAGCGGAACAGGCTGGCCACGATGTCGTCATCGTCACCGGTGATAAAGACATGCTTCAACTCATCACACCGCACGTGCGTATCTACGATCCGGTGAAAGACAAATGGTCCGGCGATGCAGAATGCGTCGCCAAGTTCGGCGTCGAACCAGGGCGTGTCGTTGAAGTCATGGGGTTGATGGGCGACAGCAGTGACAATATCCCCGGGGTAAAGGGCATCGGCGAAAAAACTGCGATGAAGTTGATTACACAGTTTGGAACGATCGACGAACTCCTCAACCGTCTCGACGAAGTCACGCCTGTCCGTATCAAGACACTCCTGATGGAACAGGCGGACAATGCACGGCTGAGTCGGAAACTCGCGACCATCGACACCCAGAGTCCAGTGGAATTCCATCCTGAATCCTATCGGATCAAGCCACCGCACGACGAACAATTGGCTGACCTCCTGCGCGAACTCGAGTTCACGTCGCTGCTGAAGAGTCTTCAGCCGTCACCCAAGCAGACAGCGGCGAAGCCCCTTGTCTCAGTCGTCATTGAGGATGAAGCAGCCGCACAGCGGTTCGCTGACAGCTTGCCGAAGAACGCACCCCTCGCAGTGCACTGCCTCTTCGCCGGACAACCAGGAGTTCATGCCGACTTGCAGGGCCTCGCCCTCTCGAGCGGCGGCCACACCGTCTTCATCCCGATCGACATCCACGCTTATATGCGACCGATCATGCCCCTCCTTCACGATCCACAGAGAACCAAAGTGGTGCATGATCTCAAGTCGGCCCTCCTCGCCTTTCATCGGATTGGCGTGACCCTGGCACCACCCTATGTCGACGCCATGGTCGCGGATTATCTACTCAATCCCAATCGACGAGACCATGGCCTTGAAACGATCGCCATGGAGCGGTTGGGCGAGCGGTTTGGATCGGACAAGCAGAGCCAGGCTCAATCCAAGTCGCTCTTTGACGTCGATACCGGGTCCCGAGATCAAGCGACAGAAGCCGCTTCATGCTTGGTAAAGCTCCAACCCATCCTGTCGAATCAATTGACGGAACAGGGAAGCCTGACCCTCTTTACCGATGTCGAGATGCCACTCGTTCCTGTCCTGGCAGACATTGAGCGAAACGGATTCTTACTCGATGTTGAAGGGTTGCACGCCCTAGGTAAGGAGCTCGAACGAGAACTCGACCGTATGATGGAAACGATTGCTGGACTAGCTGGGGGCGAGTTCAATATTAATTCACCCAAACAGCTGGCCACGGTCCTGTTCGAAAAACTCGGCCTCAAGCCCCTGCGGAAAACCAAGACGGGATATTCCACCGACGAAGATACGCTGACACAGCTCGCATCGCAACATGACCTGCCAGCGCAGATTCTGAACTACCGCAGCCTCAGCAAACTCAAGTCAACCTATGTGGACGCCTTACCAGAACTGGTCAGACCGGAGACGAAGCGGCTCCACACGTCGTTGAACCAGACCGTTGCCGCTACTGGACGGCTTTCGTCGACTGATCCTAACCTGCAAAACATCCCCGTCAAAGGGGACTATGGCCTGCGCATTCGTGAAGCATTCATCGTGCCCAAAGGCCATGAACTGCTCTGCGCCGACTACAGCCAGATCGAGCCCCGCATCCTTGCCCATCTGTCACAAGATCCGAGATTACTCTCGGTCTTTGCCAAGGAAGAAGACATCCACATGGCCACCGCCATGGAAATCTTTGGGCTCCCCTCCAGCCAGATCACGAGAGACATGCGCCGCGCAGCCAAAACGGTCGTCTTCGGCATCGTCTATGGCATCAGCCCATTCGGTCTCTCCCAGAATTTAGGAGTGCCTCAACCCGAGGCAAAGAAATATATCGAGATGTTCTTTGAGCGGTTCGCTGCAGTGCGGGCACTGATGGATCGAAACATCTCCGAAGGGCGAGAGAAGGGCTACACCACCACCATCCTTGGCCGCCGACGACCGATTCCTGAACTGCAGAGTGGCGATCCCACACAGCGGGGCTTCGGGGAACGCATGGCCGTAAACAGCCCCATCCAAGGTTCAGCAGCAGACTTGATCAAGGTCGCCATGATCAATGTCCATAAAAAGCTTCATACTGAACTCCCCCACGTGAAGATGATCCTTCAAGTCCACGACGAATTGATCTTCGAAGTGCCGGATCATGACTTGGACGAAGCAAAGCGGCTGGTGAAGAGTGAGATGGAAGGAGTCGGCAAGCAACTAGGCCTATCAGTGCCACTCAAAGTCGATCTCGGCGTGGGGAAGAACTGGAGGGTGGCGCATCCGTAGAGTTTCGGGCCGGCGTAAATTCCGTACAGAATTGCGAAGATAACGAGATCTTGCCAGGCAAAGCGGTTACATCAGTGAATCTCGACGAAGACTCCCAATCCTATTTCTATAGCTATAGCTAAGCCGAGAATTACTGATGGACATAGGGATGGGGTTAGGCAATTATGAGAGCATGCGATGTTCATCAGACTTGCGGCAACGGGTGGTGGATTGTGTTCGTAGCGGTGGAAGCAAAACCGAGGCGGCTCGGCGGTTCCAGGTGGGTGAGGCCAGCGTCTACTGCTGGCTCAGGCCTGGCGGCATGGCATACAAACGCCCCGGCCCGCGCCGTACCCACAAGCTGGATTGGAACGCGTTGCGCCGCCATGTGGAGGCTCATCCTGATCGGACCCAAGCGGAGCGGGCGCAACATTTTTAGGTTTCTCGCCCTTGCATCTGGTACGCACTGCCGCGACTGCAGATCACCCATAAAAAAAGTCGGGTACAAAGAACGTGAGCCTCGCCGACGCAGACAGTCCTTACGCCGACGTGAGCAGTTTCTTCGCCATGGCAAACAGCCCGTCCCTATCGATGAATGTGGCTTTGTGTCTTTGACGGCGCCGCGCTATGGGTACGCCCCAAAGGGCCAGCGCGTGGACGGCCTGGTCTCCTGGCATCGGCGGCCACGTACCTCGCTGATTGCGGCTCATATGGACGGGCGACTCAGAGAACCGCTTCTGTTCAAGGGCACATGCGATACGGTCGTCTTCAACGCCTGCTGAAGACGCGGCTGTGTCCTCGCCTGACCGCCCAGCCTCTCGTGATCATGGACAACGCGGCCTTTCACAAATCCCTGGAAACGGCAGAGCTCATCAAGGTCACCGGCGCTACGTTGCTGTTCCTCCCGCCGTACTCTCCTGACTTCAATCCGATCGAACATGATTTCGCTGTCCTCAAGAAACGTAGGGAGTATCAGGACCAGGCGACTCTCGACGACATCGTCAAGGCCTATCAATAACTATCGCCTTAGCTATAAAAGTCGTGCGCCTGGCCAGGCGATCACGAGTAATCGAACAATGACCACGAACCCGATTTTCCGCATGATGGCGAACAATATACGTGCGTTTCCAGGAAAGCAGAAATTTGCTTTCTTGTGGTGCGTTGACTGCAAGGGTCGTACAAGCACGTCAAGGGATGATGCCGGGATTGATTCGTGATGCGGGATTTGCGCACGTGAAGGAAACGGACCGCTAGACGACAGCGTTCGGAACGCTCGTCCTCATCCGTGCAGTCACGCCATGGATAAGTTGTCCTCGGCATTCGTTGATCATACAGCCATTCCTGAGACCCTATAACTGCAAGATCCGCCACAACTTCAGAACCACATTCTCACACCGACTAGAAATCGAATTTGACTTGGATCTCCACCTTGCCGACGTACCAGTGTCGCAGTCTCGCCAAAACTACGTTCGAAAGACAGGCCGATGTAAGGAGCAAACTCCCGCCGGATTTCGTAGCGGAGACGACCGCCGAATTCCAGATTATTCAGACCGGAGCCAGTCGTAAACTCTTCGACCCGCTGAATCGCGAGATTGGTCTGAACGCGACCTTGCAGAACCAGTCGCTGCGTGAGAAGAAAGTCTTTCGTGTACGACAGGCGGGCGGAAACGGCGCCATTCTGATCGATGAATAACGCCGATTCGAACTCGTAGTTGTAGGGTACGATGCCCTGCAGGCCAATGACCCCCAACCCGCGCGTGACATTCCCCCCACGAAATGATTGCGTCTCCATTCGTCCACCCACCTGGATGTCATAATATTTTCGAACAAATCGGCCATAGAGTAGTTGGACATCAACGTCGTGGTCGGCCTTGAATGCCGTGTCCTGCTGACCTTCACTCTTGAACCAGAGTCGATTGTAATCTCCGCCGTACCACCCTTCGATGTCCCAACGGTAATCGCCCCTGCCCCCATCTCCGCCGGAGCCTGGACGATATTCAAGCACATCGACCAAGGTGAACAGACGGCGCTCCTCATCATTGACAGGATGAGGCCAATGTTGTTGCACCGTGCTCGTATCCTGCGCTCGACCTCCCGGCTGGTCCGGTCCGATGTGAGGAATAGGTTCTGAGCTAGTCCCTGCCTGCTCATGGTCTGATTCGGCCCAGGCGCCAGACATGGCAAGGCCAGTATTCAATACAAAGACCACGAGCACCACACAACAGTTCTGATGAGCGACCTTCACCTATCAATCTCTCGCTCGTTATGCAGAGACCTGAACAACGCGGAACATCCCTGCTTCCATATGCAGGAGGAGATGACAGTGAAAGGCCCAAGGCCCTGGTGCATCGGCGCTGACGATGACAGACAACCGTTCAGCTGGTTTGACGACAACCGTATGTTTCCGAGGAAGATACGCGCCTGAACCGTTTTCGAGATACATCCACATTCCGTGCAGGTGGAGGGGATGCTCCATCATCGTATCGTTGACGAAGGTCAGTCGCAGACGCTCGCCGTAGCGAAAACGAATCGGCTCCTGAGCATCTGAATATTTCTTCCCGTCGAACGACCACATGTACCGCTGCATATGGCCGGTAAGATGTAACTCGATCTCCCGTTCTGGCACTCGCTGATCAGAATAGGGCACGACACTTTTCAAATCCGCATAAACGAGGACGCGTCTGGAGCTCTGTTCCAACCCCCTGCCCGGCTCGTGCATCAGACTCTGAGAGTACTCGGCGACCATTTGATTCCCGGTACCATGATGATCTGGTCCATGCTTCACTGGCGATGCACCAGGGATCGGCGAACGGCGGCGAACCTCATCTGCAATACCAGGACTGTGTTCCATCCCCCCATGATGCTTCATGCCATGGTCTGTTGGACCGCCAGGAGGCGGCACCGGGCCAGTCACATCCGTATGGCCTACATGGCCACCACCATGAGCACCCATCCCCATGTCTTCCATGGTACGAAGCGGGCGGCGCCGACGCTCAGGGACTTCTCCATCCATCCCCAATCGAGGGGCGAGCGTGCCTCGGACAAATCCACTCCGGTCCAGGGTCTCGGCAAAGATCGTGTACGCCCGATCCTCTGTCGGCCGAACGAGGACATCATAGGTCTCTGCCGGCGCGACTCGAAACTCTTCGACTGTCACAGGCTGTACATTCTGACCGTCAGCCTGTACCACCGTCATCGCCAATCCTGGAATACGCACATCATAGAAGGTCATCGACGCCCCGTTGATGAACCGTAGCCGCACCCGTTCACCCGGCCGAAACAACCCCGTCCAATTCCCAACCGAAGGCAGCCCATTCATTAGAAATGTGAATGTCGAGCTGGTGACATCGGCAAAATCCGTCGGATCCATCCGCATCTCATCCCACATCACATAATTCCGCATCGCCGGCCAGAATCCCCACCGTGTTGCGTCCGACACAAACTCCCGAGCATCACGCTTCTGGAAGTTGTAATAGCCGGAGAACTTTTTGAGGTGGTCCATCATAACTTCGGTAGACTCAGCGCTCCACTCCGAAAGCAAGACGACGTACTCCCGGTCATATTGAAACGAGTCTGGCTCGACGGGGTCAAGGATCATCGGCCCATACATGCCTTGTAATTCCTGACCACCGGAGTGGCTGTGATACCAGTAGGTCCCGCTCTGTTTAACGGAGAAACGGTAGCTAAAAGTCTCTCCTGGCTGAATACCCCTGAAGCTCACCCCCGGCACTCCATCCATATGTGCAGGTAAAAGTATGCCGTGCCAGTGAATCGATGAGGCCTCCATCAACTGATTCGTAACTCGTATGGTGACCTCTTGGCCTTCTTTTAAACGGATGAGTGGACCTGGAATAGTGCCGTTGATGGTCGCAGCCGTCCCAATCCGCCCATCCACGGTGAAGGACCGTTCACTGATCACCAGGTTGATCAACTCACCACGGAGCGTCGAAGAATCAGGATCGGGATGAGCGACACGAATCAACGGGTGATTCGCACAGGACGAAAGAAGCGGGTGCACCGCGGCGAGCAGCCCCAACGCACCCGCACGTTTCAACAGGAGGCGTCTCGACATGACCTCGTCGTACATCGAAAGGGCAGTCTCCAGGAAGCTGTCAGAGTGCCAATCTACGTAGCCGCAAAGCATTCGCGATGACCGAGACAGAGCTGAATGTCATGGCCGCACTCGCGATCATGGGACTCAACAGAACGCCGACAAACGGATACAGAACACCGGCAGCGATCGGAACCCCCAGGGTGTTATAGACGAAGGCAAAGAACAAGTTTTGCCGGATATTGCGCATCGTCCCACGACTTAAGCGTCGCGCCCGGGCGATCGCTCGGAGATCACCCTTGACCAGGGTGACTCCGGCACTTTCCATGGCGACATCTGTGCCTGTTCCCATCGCGATACCCACCTGAGCCTGTGCCAATGCCGGTGCATCGTTGATGCCGTCACCGGCCATGGCCACGACATGCCCTTCTGATTGGAATCGTTTGACGACTGCCGCCTTTTGCTCAGGCAAGACGTCGGCCTGTACTTCATCAATGTGAAGTCGGCCCGCCACTGCTTCGGCTGTCGTCCGGTTATCGCCGGTCAGCATCACCAACCGGAGTCCTTCGCGGTGTAGCAAGTCGATAGCTTCCGGCGTGGTGGACTTCACCGGATCGGCCACCCCCAGCAACCCAGCAGGCTTGCCGTCGATCGCCACGAACATGACCGTCTGGCCGTCTTGCCGCAAGGGCTCAGCCTGGGTCATCAACGACGTGGTCTCAACGTTCAATTCATTGAGAAACGGCACAGTGCCAATGGCAACAACACGATCTTCAACCGTACCAGTGACTCCCTTACCGGTGAGCGAGCGAAAGTTCGGTGCCTTGGACAGAGCGATTCCTCTCTCCTGCGTGCCGGACACGATTGCCGCCGCCAACGGATGCTCGCTATTCTGCTCTAAACTGGCGGCCAGTCTGAGTAGGTCGGTCTCGCTAACGCCCGACAACGGAGCAACCGTTACCAGGCGTGGCTTGCCTTCCGTGAGTGTACCGGTCTTATCCACGACAAGAATATCGACCTTGGCCAACGTTTCCAACGCCTCGGCATTACGGATGAGCACGCCGGCTGTTGCCCCACGACCGGTCCCAACCATGATCGACATGGGCGTTGCAAGCCCAAGTGCACAGGGGCAGGCAATGATCAGCACAGCCACCGCATTGAGCAACGCATAGGCCATACGAGGTTCCGGGCCATAGAGCGCCCACAGTACAAAGGTGACTGCAGCGACAAGGATCACGCTCGGCACGAAATAGCCAGCTACAACGTCGGCCAGCCGTTGAATCGGCGCTCTGGTGCGCTGGGCTTCACTGACCATCCGCACAATCTGAGCCAGCAATGTTTCTCGACCGACACGCTCAGCCCGCATCACCACACTACCGGTCCCATTGACGGTTGCCCCGACAACGTTCTGGCCAGGCTGCTTTTCCGCAGGGATCGGCTCACCGGTCACCATCGACTCATCAACAGCGGTCGAGCCCTCCAGCACCACCCCGTCCACGGGAATTTTTTCACCAGGCCGCACACGTAACCGATCACCGATCTGGACCTGGTCCAAGGGGATATCCTCTTCACGGCCATCTGGTCGCATGATGCGCGCGGTTTTTGGTGCAAGTCCTAATAGGGATTTCAATGCGCTGCTGGTTCGACTCCTCGCCCGTAGCTCCAATACCTGTCCCAATAAGACTAGGGCAATGATGGCCACCGCCGGTTCAAAGTACACAGCCAGCTCACCGCCATGCCCTCGGAACGAATCTGGGAACAACCCCGGCGCAAGGGTCGCGACGACGCTGTAGAAGTAGGCTGCACCGGTGCCGAGTCCGATCAAGGTAAACATGTTGAGATGACGATTGACGATCGACACCCAAGCCCGTTCGAACAGTGGACGGCCGATCCAGAGTACGACCGGCGTTGCCAGTGCGAGTTGAACCCACATCAAGGCTCGTCCGGACACGAGATGCTGCAACGGCTGGCCCGGCAGCATGTCGGAAATCATTAGTGCAAGAATAGGCGAACCGATGGCCACGCTCTGCCAGAACCGGTGCGTCATGTCGATCAATTCGAGATTGGCCTCCTCTACCGTCACCGTGCGCGGTTTCAACGCCATCCCACAGATCGAGCAGGCCCCCTGTGTCGACTGCACGATTTCCGGATGCATCGGACAGGTATATTCAGTGCGAGTCGGCACAACCGTTACGTCAGCCGGCTCCAGCGCCATCCCACAAATCGGACAAGCCCCTGGTTTGGATTCTGACACTTCCGGGTCCATCGGGCAGACATATTGGACGCTCCTGCCCACCGGGGCGGGAGCCGGCTTGGGGATACGCTGCTCAGGTGGGAGCAAATAATACTCAGGCTCGGCTCGAAACTTCTCAAGACACCGCGTGGCGCAGAAATAATAGGCCTTCCCCTGATATTCGTATGAACCGGCAGCCCTGTCCGGCTGTACCGTCATCCCACAGACAGGATCGATCTCACCCTGCCTGACTGGCTGCATCATAGGCAGTGGCTTCCGTGAGGTGGGCATCGTGATCAGGTTCAGTGGTTTCTTACCCAGCGCCTGCTCGGGATCAGCCTTAAATCGTTCCAGGCACGAAATTGCGCAAAAATAGTAGGTTTTCCCCTTAAAATCATACTGACCCGCCGCTCTGGCTGGATCGACGGTCATTCCACAGATAGGATCGATCTCAGGCTTCACGTGAGTGGGCGAATGACTCATGGCATCTTGTTTCATCTCACTCATGCGGTCATGTCCTCCTTGCGACCTCCCGCAACAGGCGTTCGACAATTCATTAATCATGTCTCAGACTCCTTTCATTCTATCCGGTATGGAGGCATATTGTCGCCTTCAGGATTACAGACGGACCAGGTCTTCAAATATTACAGAGAACCCGAGAGCCAGAAGCACGGCTCGCAACTACTCAATTTACTGGGACAAGCAAGAAAAGATGTGCAAGAGAAGCGAGTAACTAGCAGTGTGTTGACAAACACATTGACCATGCTGAAAACGCACGGCATTCGAGATTTCCAACGGGAGCACGGTGGCCCGCAGGCTGTTCAGCAAGGCCGACGCGAATGAAGAGGCGAATCGTACTCTGCGTCGTACATTGAGCCTCTGAGTGAGGCGAGAACGCCGCTGGCGGGCTTTTATCAACAGCCTGTTAGCTGCAGGCACAGTTAAGACAGCCATGTTTACTACAAATCCCGCACGCGGCTTCGAGGGAGACCCGTAAGGATTGGCGGGCTCTGTGAAGGCGAACCGTGAGGTTATTGCGTGATATTTTCAGCTCTTTCGCAACCTGTGCCGGCGATTCGCCGTTGAGATCGATGCGCTTGATGAGTTCCGCATAATTTCGATGGAGACCGGGAAGGAGATCATGAAGGCAGACGCACGCAGTAGTCTTGACCTCATCCGGTGGCGGCTCCTGATGATTGCCCGAAACAGTCAATTCCTGCAGGAAGGCTTCATTTCGACGAGTCTCGGCTCCATGAGACCGGTAATAATCCGCCACCGTATGGCGGAGGATTTGATAGAACCAGGCCAACGCACTTTGCTCGTCGTTTACCGAGTGAGCGTGTTCGACCGCCCTGGCAAAGCTTTGTTGCAGGATATCTTCTGCGATAACTTCCTCGCCGACTCGACGGCGGACAAACTGCCTGAAGGCTGATTCGTGCTCCAGAAGGCGTTGAATGATCTCGTGTGCTTTATCCTCCGCCATCACAAGCGTCACCCATCACTTCTTGGCATCCGCTTCGAGAATACTTCGGATGATCGTGAGGACGTTCTCCGGCGTCATATTGACCCCATCGACCTTAATATTCCCGTCCAATAGGATTGAGGGCGTCGACGACACCTTGACCCGTTCACCCCATCGGCGCCCCTCTTCAAATAACCTGGCGGGCTTCCCACTTTCCAGCCCCGCTTCAAATATTGCAACGTCCAAACCAACCTCTTTGATCAATAGGGAGCGAATCGAGCGATCCAATACCCCATCGAGTTTTTCTTTGTGAATGGTACGAAACAAGACGGCTTTCATCTGATCGCCTTTCCCCATCATCTTGGCCTGCTCGTACATATCAAAGGGAGTCGGCAGCTTCCCCGGGATAACCGGAAAGCCGACCATTGTAATTTCAACCCTATTCCCGAATTCTTTCACGAGCAGGGGAACCCCCGTCTCTTCGAAGTGATGACAATGCGGGCAATAGAAATCCGCAAACTCGATGACTTTGACTTTCCCCGGTTGATGGGTGGACGTCTCATCCTTGAGAATCTCGAATTTCCCCTTCAGCTCTGGCTTGGTTGCCTGTACGACGACTGGAGTAAGCAACAGTCCCACCACTCCTATCATCCAGATCGCCGCTGTCCACCTCGACATCTTTCGACTCTTCATTTCCTACTCCTTTCTCAGATTAACTAGGCGAGGACCATTATAGCGGATGGAGAGCCTCTGTGTGCTTTGTTATAATTGATTTCATGAACCGACTCCTCGCTGCAAGCTTAAGTTCTACGCTCATCATCTCCGGCTGTGCCCTGACCGGAGGTCAGAACGAAACCATCCCATCAGACCCACCTCCGCTGACCTTTGGACAAGTGAAAGCCGACCCCGAAGCTTACACCGGACAACCCGTGACATTCGGTGGTAAAGTACTTGGAGCGCGCCGACTCAAAGAGGGGACCAGAATTGAAATCCTCCAATTGCCATTGGCGACCTCCCTGCAACCGACCCCTGATCTCACCACATCCCAAGGCCGGTTTGTCGCACTACGGAAGGAGTTCCTTGACCCCGCAACAATCCCTGCCGGCACGTTCATCACCGTAACGGGTGAAATGGCTGGTTCCGTAGCGTTGCCGCTCGATGAAACGGAATATACCTATCCGCTCGTGCATGTCACCAGCCTGCGTGTCTGGAGCGAACAGGATGACGAGCCTCCGCGCATTCGCCGGCCTCTCGGCCCTGGTCCCTATTGGGGACCCTACTGGTCTCCCTATTGGCACCCTTGGCCTTATTATTGGTAATGAAGAGGGGTGGCAGGTGAGAAGGGCGAACCGCCGTTCCCAATCGGTCATTGGACGCCCGGATCCCACCCTCGTGTCTACTTAACGGTGATAAACGGACAATGAAGAAGATGATCCATAAGATAGATTCAAAAGAAAAAGCGGCCTCCTCCAATCTCAGTTCGTCGATCGTGGCGACGCTCAAAGAAGAAATCGTCCACTGGCACTATCCGCCGGAACATCGGCTGACCGAAGAAGAACTGTGCAAACGATTTCGCGTGAGTCGGAGCCCCATTCGAGAAGTCCTTCGAGTCCTGGCCTCCGAGGGCTTCCTCAAACGATTGCCTAATCGAAGTTATGTCGTCAAGCAACACACCGTCGAAGAAGTCGAGGAGCTATACGGCGTACGACAGGCGCTGGAACTCTATACAGTCGAACGCTTAGCCTGCGAGGACTTGCCGATACACCACAAGACCGAGCTGGAGGATCTCCGGCACACCTGGATGGAACTCCTCAACGAACCAGCCAAACGACCGGAGGAGTTCGCCATACTCGACACACTCTTTCATGATACTTTGGCCCGCATCTTAGGAAACAAGTCTCTCCTGCGGAACCTTCGCTCCATCAATGAACGATTGACCCTGTTTCGGCTGCTTGATTTCGAGAACCGAACCCGTGCGGAACAGACCTGCCGCCAACATCTGGAGATTGTGGATCGGATCATGGCCCACGATGGCCCCGGTGCACGGGCCGCGATGCAGAGCAATATCGAAGAGGGAAGCAACAACGTCCGGACCGCGATCAAGGACGCGCTCGCAAGAGCCTACCTCAAGAAAACTTCCTCCACCTGATTATCTTCCTTGCCCGATCGTGTCACACGTCCTTACAAGATAAAGGGCGGGGCAAAGGAGGAGGCAGCAACCTTTACCCCGCCCTTAGTCCGAGCCGGAGGGTTACTGCTCGGACGGTTCACACAGACAGTTTAATTGTGAGATAGACGCAATCCGGCTGTATTCGTACCAGCGCAAGAGAGCACGACTACGCGATGCGGATCAGCCAAGCCTGACGAAGAGATTCGAAGGGGGTGCCCGCGAATGAATCGCGGAGGAATATGTAAAGAAAAGAAGTTCAGTGGAAGTGAATTCGGCTGGCCCACTCACCAAATCTCTGGCAGCCGGTGATGGCCCACTTTCCGCCACAGCATCCGCCGTAGCCTGACAAGCCCACGCACAGAACTGGTCCGCGGCAGACGAGCCTTCATCCGCGTGATGGTGTTGATGACGTTGATGCAAGCCACCATGAACCAAATTGCAACTACTGCCCGCCACGAGCAACCCCGCATAGAGCAAGGCGGCACAGCCGGCGATTGAAAGATGAGGCAATGATCGACGTGAGTCTTTCACGTGTATTCTTGTCCCAATTGATAGGTTTGAACTATACATGAACGCTCAGGACTTATCTGCTACGGTTGCTCACCGATGCATCACTTTCCCTCAGAATCTTGATATGTTCAGTCGAATCATGCGTCGGACTACATGCATCTCGGATCCGCTAGTTGGCCAAACTGTATACTATCGGCAGACTTACAACGATTTGCGGTTTCCCGAGGGCATGCGTCATGTCAAGCGGACAGGCTCGCCTCACAGCTTCAATCGCTGCCTCATCGAGCACGCTGTATCCGGAGCTCTTTTGAATAAACACCTCAGCCAGCTGTCCATCGGACCGAATGACGGCCTTTAAAATTACTTTCCCTTCCTGGCCATTCATACGGGCTGAGTTTGGATAACGCTTCAGCTCAACCACCCTGCGCCACAAGGACTCGGCCAGCCACCGGTTATCCATCTTTGCTTCAGGACCGGATATTGCCGCAGCAACTCCCGAAGTCTCTCGTGATGACTCCGGAATCTTGGCCTCTTGAGCAGTCTGACCCTCCGTGGACAAGGTAGGAGGCGATGCAAGCACCGCCGGTTCCTGCTGAAACTGTTGAGACTCAATCAGTTCGGACGGAGAAGTCGTAGCAACGGACTCCTTCGTTTCTACGATCGGCTGAGTAGTGGTCTCAGCCACTTCGACGAGTCGTTGCTCGGCTGGTACCTCACGTACCTGAGATACTTCTTCTCTCTGCCCGATCGTTGGTGGCGGCATTTCAGCATGCTGCTCTATCAGCTTATCGGACTGGACGGCTGCAGGCGTTGACTTGGCCCGTGATGAAATCATCTTTTTTACCGGCAGTTGCGCCGATGTGGCCATCGGTTCCACTCGTTCTGGTTTTAAAACAGCAGTTGTCTCTTGTACGAACGCCACATCCCAGCTGAAGAGATTATCCTGCACAAGAGGTTGGATCTGTGGGGAAAATACGACAGCGAGGCCACCAACCATTCCATGCAAAGCCAATGAGACAGCCCAGGCAGGGACCACGAATCGTTGTTCATCCGTCGATGCCATGCATCCCTTATGACTGTTCCCACAGCTCGTATGCAACCCTAATATCGACGACAAGAAAAAAGTGCGGGGCGAAGGCCAAGGGAGGAGCACCTCCACCCCGCGCTGGTCCGAACCGGTTGTCTCCGGTTCGGACAGAACTGTCTCTTGGCAATCGATCAGTCGGTCATCTGACCGCTGGGGGGCAGCCCATCGAATCCTTACGAATCACAACTCACAACGAGCTGCCCCATCCATACGTATCCTAATTGCTCGCCTGATTCCCTGCCAAGGCCGCCCCAGAATCGAAGACCATCACCCCTCCCGGATTTGCCCCGACAGCGACCGTCTGCTTTTCCTGATGGTCGATCGCATTGATGATCGTGAGTGAATTCGCCGGTGCTGCATTCGACACCACCAGATACTTCACTTCTCCAGCCCCTTCAGCCAAAATATCGAAGCCGTGCCCGCCGGTCGATACCAACGGAATCTCCCTCAACAGGGTGAGAGCAGGCGGGGCCACGGTCGTCCAGTCGAACGCGAACAGTCGGTCCTTCTTTGTCGCCGTTGCTCCATTCCCGGCCAGAATGTAGAACCGCCCTGAGTTCGGGGCAAACTTGAATGCCCCCGCTGAGGTTCCGTCTAGTTCTGGAATAGTCAGGTCAGCGACAGCCGGCGTCGCGGCACTGAGATCAATCACACCAAGTTTCGTTGCTTGCGGGGCGGTTGTTTCGCCGCGGAGCAAGAGATACTTCCCGTCGGGTGAAATCCCATACGATGTATAGGGAGTTCCGGCGAGGTCAAACGTCTTGGTAATGGCCAAAGTTGCCGGGTCGATCTCTGCGATCTCTCCATATCCCTCTTGGATGCTGTAGACCTTCTTGGTCAGTGTGGACCAGCGAATGCCGTGTGGAGCTGAGGCATTAGGCGTAAACGCCGTCGTGATCGGCGTTGCGGACTCGTCATTGCAAGGCGTGGTTTCCTTGGCCGACCTACAGAGATCGATGCGCGCAATCATCTTCCGATAGTTCGCAGAGGTTTCATCACCGTCAAGCACCGCGATTTCTCCGGCGGTTGTGCTTGAGACAAAGACCTGCTTATTGTCCGCAAAAGCCGCCACCTTGTGCCCATCCGCCAGGAGACATGTCGTCCCTAATAGAGTGGGAGGAGACCCTCCCGGACCAAGATGGCCATTGTGAACCACCGTCACTGATCCACCGCCCTGAGTCGCACAGTTCACCAAATCGTCTCCGGGGGTCGTTGTTCCCGCAGCATTGTCACCGTCATTCATGATCCAGATGACCTCGCCATCGTTCCTATCCCGATAAAGGTGAACGGGGCGAGTGCCTGTCGACAAATTCCCTTCATGAACCGGAGTCGCAGCGGTGAGTGGATCGATCGTCGCAACTTTGTTCGCTGCAGCAAGATTCAAAAAGACCCAATCTTTATCCGAGAATTGCATGTCTCCGAGGGCAACATTCTCGAACTTCGCCGCGTCGATCGTGTTG
>JAHBWQ010000051.1 GCA_019636915.1 Nitrospira sp.
GCCACGGCGATACTGCGAAAGCAGAACGTCAGGCCTTTGTGAATGAGGGAGGGTGTATGACCGGTCCGGCCAAGATCGTTGTGCGGTATCAGAATGGATCGATGTTGAAGGGCTATGCCCAGGACTTCTCTCCCGGGGCCCAATATTTTCACGTGAAGGCAGAGGGAGCCAAGACATCGGCACCGCTCACGCGCGTGGTCATGCAGGAACTGAAGGCGGTGTTCTTCGTACGTGATTTTGTGGGAAATGGGAGTTACAAGGAAGGCAAGTCATTCGTTCCGGGCAAGCCCTTGTCCGGGAGAAAAGTTGAGGTTGCCTTCCAGGACGGCGAAGTCTTAGTGGGAACGACGACTGGCTACGACCCTACTCGGCCTGGCTTCTTTCTATTTCCGGCTGACGATCGAAGCAACAATGTTCGCATGTACATTGTTGCCAAAGCGGTCAAGAGCGTACGATTCCTCTAGTAGAGGATGGAGGGTGCAGCCTCTATGAGGCCGCGCAACGGCGCAGACGGTCCATGATCGCCATCCCCAGCCCTTCTTCATGACAAGGCTCCACATAGATCCGATCCAGACCTTGAGCGTCCAACCGTCTGAGCGCTGCAAAGAGGTGGCGTGCGGCTTCCCGAAGCTCTCCGGTGATTGAGAGCACTTCAATCGCTGCGAAGCGCTCGTCCGTTGCACTGGCTTGCGAGAAGATCAACAATCCGGCCCGCTCATTCTTCGTCAATGTTGGTCTCGCCTTGAGGGAGGTCAGGATTGTGACCGGGGTCTGTGTTGCGTAATGGCGAGCCAGTTGCCCCGGGGCGGTCGGTTGATCGACCACGGAAGACGATCGGCTGAGTGGGCCGATGACGGCGCTGAGCTGTGCAAGTGTGATGCTCCCCGGCCGCAACAATTCTGCCTGGGGGCCGACCAGCGACACGATAGTCGACTCAACGCCGACAGGACAAGGTCCTCCGTCGAGGATGAGATCGATCGTACTTCCAAGCCCATCGGCCACGTGTTGCGCCGTCGTTGGACTGACGTAGCCAAAGGGATTGGCACTCGGTGCGGCGATCGGAGTTCCTGCCTCTCGAATCAGTGCTTGCGCCACCGGATGGTTCGGCATCCTGACGGCGACGGTATTCAGGCCGGCGGTGACGAGATCTGGAATGGTCGACTGTTTCGGTAAGACCAGCGTGAGTGGGCCTGGCCAGAATTGTTCGATGAGCTGCAGTGCTGTTGCCGTGAGGGCTCTCACCACTCTGTCCAATTGGATCCGATCGGCAATATGAACGATGAGCGGGTCGAATTGCGGGCGTTGTTTGGCTTCAAACACCTTCGCTGCTGCGTCAGGATTCAGCGCGTCGCAGCCGAGTCCATAGACCGTTTCGGTTGGAAAGGCCACGAGCTCGCCCAACCTAATGGTCTCGCCTGCCAGGCGAATGGATTCGGGAGCTGAGGCGGGGAGGATTTGAGCTTTCACTGGATTGATGATGGTGTTGAACGAGGGTCGGTTGTTGCTGATCGGCTATTCTTTGACGGTCAGGGTCATTCTGATTGGATCGAGGGGATTGTCATACTCGTCACGTGGCGCAGCGACGATCTTGTCGACCACGTCGATCCCACGAAAGACTTCTCCGAACACGGTATAACGACGGTCCAACCCGCTATTGTCGTCCACACAGATGAAAAACTGTGAGCCGTTGTCGTTGAAGTCGCGAGTGCTGTTGCTCTCGCGCGGCATTTTGGCCATGGAGAGTGCGCCGCGCTTGTGGGGGTAATCGTTGGGTTCAGGGGAGAGAAAGTATCCAGGGCCACCGGTTCCGTGGAGCATGCGATCCGGCTGCTTGCTCAAGGGGTCGCCGCCTTGGATGAGAAATCCAGGGACCACTCGATGGAAGGTGGTGCCGTCATAGAACCCCATCTTCACCAGGTTGATGAGGTTCTCGACGTGCCGCGGTGCGGCATCCGAATACAGGCGGATCTTGATCTCCCCCAAGTTGGTGGCAATGGTGATCCGAGGATCTTTTTTCTGAAACTGTAGCGTCATAGTTGTGACTGTAACAAGGCCATCCGCTTAATGACAAGGACTCCCCATGGTGCTGAGTTCTGAATGTAACTTCTCGCCTCAGTCCGGTGCGCTGTCTCCCGTGAGCCGTTCTTCCGGATTGATGCGGAACCACATGAATCCGCCGAGCAGCGCCATGAAGGCTGCCAGGCCGAGAGATGCGGGCCATCCCCACTGCTGTGCGATCCAGGGCGTAAGGGTCGGGGAGACTGCCCCACCGAGATTAGCTCCCATGTTCATCAAACCGGAGAGGCTTCCGGCGTGTACGGGGGACAAGTCACTGATGGAGGACCAATAGGCGCCGATCGTGAAATAGAGCCATCCTGCTCCGAAGGAGAGACAGGTAATGGCGAGGTAGGGCGATTCGACCAAGGCACCAATGGCGATGGACAGAGCGGCCAGACCCATACCAGCCATGCCGACAATTCTGCGACCTATTGTGACGCCATGCTTGGCCGCCAGCCGATCCGTGACCCATCCTCCAAGGGGACAGGACAGGAGGATGGCCAGGAATGGGGCAGCAGCGAAAAGTCCACCGCGCAAGACGCTGAAGCCTCGCTCATTGACGAGGTACAAATAGAACCAGGACATATAGACATAGGCGACATAGCCCAGGCATCCGTAACTCAGCATGAGCCACCAGACCGTGGAGATTTGTCGTAGGCGCTTCCAGGGAATCGAAGGCTGGGGCTTCTGCGCGGGCGTTGTGGCGAGCGTGCTTGTGGAAGAAGTGGGCCGGGGATGGCTGGTGGGACGATCAGCGGCGAGAAGCCACCAGATGACGGCCAGACCTATACCAAGAGCGCTTGAAAGATAAAATGCGGTCTGCCATCCATAGTTGACCATGACCCAAGCGGTGATTGGAGGGGTGATGGCCGCACCCACCCCGATTCCTCCAATGGCAATGCCGATACCAAGTCCCCGTTCGTGGGGAGGAAGCCAGTCCGTGACCGCTCGGTTGAAGGTCGGCAAGGCTGCTGCTTCTCCGATCCCAAGCAGGAAGCGGATCAAGGCGAGTGCCCCCACGATTCCCAATGGCCCAGCGAGGAACGACGTGGCTGCCACAGCCGTCCAGGCGGTGAAGCAGGACCACCAGATCAGGGCGATGGTGAGGACGATGCGAACGCCCCAGCGATCGCTCAGCCAACCACCGGGAATTTGGAAGAAAGCATACCCCACGACGAACGCCGAGAAAATCCAGCCCATCTCCTGGTCAGTCAGCCCCAGTGCCGGCATCATCTGACGAGCGGTGACGGAAATGTTGACCCGATCGATGTAGGTGACGACGCTGATGGAGAAGAGTAGGCCTAGGATGAGCCAACGTAACGGGGATGGGGAGGACGACTCGATGGGAGAAGGAGAGGCAGTCTGACTCACAGCAATGTTAGGGGCGGCTGTTCAGAGGGGATGATTCGCACGATTGGTATGTAGGGAAAGGGGTTGAAGGAATCGCCGCCTCTTGCACAGAGGCGGCGATCCAGTTGTTATTTTGCAGCCACGATCTCCAGTAATTCCACTTCAAATACCAACGTGGACCCTGGCTTGATGGGGGAGCCAGGCGGGCTGGCATCACCATACGCAAGATTGGATGGACACACCAACCGACTCTTTCCACCGACCTTGATCTGTTGGACCCCTTCCGTCCAACACTTAATCACCTTGTCGAGAGGGAACGTGGCCGGCTCTCCTCGCTTGATAGAGCTGTCGAATACGGTGCCGTCGGTGAGGGTGCCATGATAATGGACCTTGACGGTATCGGTTGCCTTCGGTGTCGCGCCGGTTCCCGGCTTGATCGGTGTGATCACAATGCCCGACTCGGTCTTGACGGCGCCCTTTTCCGTTGCTGCTTTGGCGGTGAATGCCGCTCCAGCTTTTTTCTCACCCTCGGCGACGAGGGCCAAGCGAGCTTGCTGAAGTTGCTGGATCTTTGGTCCGAAGGTCTGGAGGTCGACTTTGGGGGAGCGTTTGAGCACGCCGTCAGTCATCCCACTCTTGACCATATCCAGCTCAGCTTCGGTGAGGGAGAATGTCCCGATCGATTGGCTGAGAGCCAATCCAAGGGCGTACAAGGTTTTTTGGTCATCGTTGGCTGGGTCCGATGCTGCCCACAAGGGGGCCGCAAGAAGGAAAAGCCCTGACACAATAGTCAGTATACGAGTTCGCATGGGTTGTTGGGTCCTTTCTTAATAAGAGGCCAAAGAAGGTTGTAAGCATACGACACGTATCGTGGTCCTACAACACATAATTTCACGGGGTGGAGATTGGAGGGGTAGGTTAAGGTGGTGAATTACTCGAAGAAATTTGTATCAGCAATAGTGGCGGAGAGGGAGGGATTTGAACCCTCGGTAGAGATTTTGTCCCTACGGCGGTTTAGCAAACCGCTGCCTTCGGCCACTCGGCCACCTCTCCACGTCACATGTAAGGATCGGGCCGCATCCACAGCGGAAATTGTCGCCAGGGCGGGACATCACCGACGCGGAGGCATCTTACCTCAGCTCAAGGGAAAGGCACAAGGGATGATTCGCATTCATATTTGGTTACGCATCGCAGGCACATCCTCAAGGTCGTCTCAGGGAGGGGTAAAAAGTGCTGGGTTGTAAGTATTGTGGTTCTCGCGACAACAGCTGCGTTATCCACTTGCGCAGTAAGCTGATCGCTTGATGGAGAGGGTATAATGTTTGAGCAGGAGTGATGGGGCTGTTCCGGGAACCATGGGGCTGTCCTTCAGACTGTGAGAGAAGAGGTATGCATCGGAGTCCTATGTGGCTGGTCGCACCACCCCGCCGAGGATCAGCATGTGGAGCGCTTTCTGCTTTTGTCTGGTCTGGTCAAGATCTATGTGGAGTCTACGAACTGCCATGGTAAATCCTCCTCGATCATCGATCATGGTACCAGGGGTCGGGTTACATGTGCTCAGATCCACAAGGTGTGCTTGAAGTCTGTCTCGAGAATTCTGAGATGGTCGCAGTGGCTGCAGCGAGCAGAGAGCGTTGTCGTATCTCGAATACCTGTGGTTCGTAGTACCAGCTGATACGTGGTACCTCCACAAAAAGGACAGGCCTTTCCGTGAAGCTCTCGTCGAATGGTTCCTCTAGAATTCGGTTGTTTTTCCATGTTCGGTGCTCCTGTGCACGCTGAGGTGCTGACATGGAACGAGCACAAAAATGTGGGTGAAGGGAGGTTTCTTCTGGAGGGAGAAGAAACCCTCGTTGTTTACGGGTGGGCATCCGCAAACAACGTCCTTCACCTGGGTGTTCTGTTATTTCCCATCTGTTCGGGTAGCACGGTGGCCGGGATTCCTATATGGGGTGCTCCCTCATCATGCACGGATCACGATCTGTTCCCACATTCGGTGTGGAACCGGCAGCGCCTCGTTTGTCGGTGTGATGAACTGCCTCAGCCGGGCTTGATCTTTGTGTGATGTGAGCAGCAGGTCGAGCTTGATCCACTGGTGTTTGACCCATTGAACCTCGGCGAGGTCAATCTGGATAGCTGAACTTTCATCGTCTGGTAACCACAGGCGTAACTTGACATAGTCACCAGGGTGGAGGTGTTCGGGGCCTGTGATCGAAGGAGGAGAAGAAGAGAGGGCATAGATACATCCATCGCCTTGTAGCCCGTCGCTTCCTTCCGACAGGATGCAGTCGATTGCGATCTTTGAGACCATTGTCTGGAGCATATCCACGCCTCCTTAAAGATGTCTCGGGTGTGATCGCAGGGTAATACGAGAGTGGGAATGTGACTACTACTCTGGTAGGTGGCAAGACCCATCAAATGGGGGTATCAGCTGGGATCTGGTGGGTGTCCAGTAGGATAGCACGGTTGCATTGGCGTGCCATGGATAGCCCACTCTGTTCAAAGAAGACGAGGACTATCCCTTGACCTTCCCCCCGATTTCATCATTTTCCAGCCTTCTGGAGGTGTCTATGAAATCGGGGAAGGGATCAGACCCATAGCGCTCGTGCAATTATCCGCCGGTACCACCTCTCCGGAATCGGCACACTGCCAGTTTCGTGACGAAACGTCATGAATAATGCGGGCTAGAGCCAGTGTCGTGTCGCGAAATAGCTGAAGGCAAGGACACAAAGGACTCCCATAATGCACAGCACGGCTGCCCTAGCAAGTGGATTGTGAAGCCACTGGAGTGAGCTCTGTAGCAGGTTGAGAGATACTGCCATAGGTCACCTCTCTTCTCACACGGTGTCGTCGGCAAGTTGTGGGGTGGATCGTAGAGTTGTAGGCTACGCTTGGCGGATAAGCCTGTAAAGAGGAGATTAGCGGCTCCTAGAGCCAGTTGACCGGCATACACGATCAAAGCTCATTTTATCAAACCCAATTGTATACTTCTAATGCTGTTGCACATCTACCGACGGATCGGCTCCATCCAAACGACTTATCAGCTTGCGCAGAAACCGCGTGACCTTGGGTATTCATCAAACGAGTGCCACGTTGGATTATCATCAAGGCCTAGGACAATCGCAACGGCTGCATCGACCGTCTGACAAGACCAACGACCATTGATCCTCGTGCATTCCAAAATCTCATAAGCAACTCGTATGCCTCGTGAAGCTGACACGACATATACTGAATTTTTCAATGGCTTGGTGTACAAGTGTCACAAGACAAGAACATGTGAGGCGCCAACTGGATGTGCAGCATGCAAAACTTGCACCGCGATGCTTGCTCTTTAGTCCCACATTGTAGAGACGTACGTATGACCAATTGCAGCGGGAGGCATTATGTGACAAGTACTCTGCGGCTGCATCCGAACGGCAGCATGGACTACGTCACGCAATAGAACGGAACAACGGAGTCCGGAGAGTCTGTACCAGCTGGCGGATCATTAACCTGTAAACGAAGAATGCGGAGTGAGCGATCCTGACCATCGCAGAAGAAACGACCTGTGCCGTATTTCGCCAGAAGGTGTTGCGATCCTCTGGATCGCAGAACGAACGGCCTACGGTGCTGCCCAGTTGTCACAACTAGGAAACATTGACTTATGGTGGAACGTGACTCAAACGCTGATGATACGATAAAACGGGAAGCGAAACCTGATTCACCGAGGTCCGTGCATGAGCGACAAGGATCGAACAGCTCGATCACAAAGCGACACTGATCCACAGGAAACGCGTGAATGGCTGGATTCCCTCGAGTATGTCCTTGAGGAGCACGGCATTCAGCGGGCAACCTATCTGTTCGAGCGGCTTCGTGACCGACTGGGTGAGCGTGGTGCCCAGGTCTCTCAACCGGTCAACTCTCCGTACGTCAATACCATTCCTGCCTCTCAACAACCGCACTATCCGGGCAATCTGGAATTAGAGCGCCGTATCCGCAGCTTGGTCCGCTGGAATGCGATGGCCATGGTCGTCAAGGCCAATCAGCAACGCCCCGGCATCGGCGGACATATTTCCACCTTTGCTTCGGCGGCCACCCTCTATGAGGTGGCACTCCACCATTTTTTACACGGCAAAGATGGACCCCAAGGCGGTGACCACGTGTACGTGCAAGGCCATGCCGCGCCGGGTATCTATGCGCGTGGCTTTGTCGAAGGACGACTTCCGGAAGAGGCGCTCCACTGTTTTCGAGCCGAGCTGCACTCGAACCGCCGAGGTCTCTCTTCGTATCCGCATCCCTGGTTGCTTCCCGACTATTGGGAATTTCCTACGGTGTCGATGGGGCTGGGCCCGATCCTGTCGATTTACCAGGCGCGCTTCAACCGGTACTTGCAGGGCCGCGGCATCAAAGACACAAGTCAACAACGGGTGTGGGCGTTCGTCGGAGACGGTGAAACCGACGAACCGGAAAGTCTCGGGGCCCTCTCGCTCGCCTCCCGCGAACGACTCGATAATCTCATCTGGGTCGTCAATTGCAACCTTCAACGTCTTGACGGTCCTGTACGGGGCAACGGCAAGATCATCCAAGAGTTGGAAGCCATCTTCAGCGGCGCCGGGTGGCATGTCATCAAGGTGATCTGGGGAACCGACTGGGATCCACTACTGGCAAAAGATGACGAAGGACTACTGATCAAACGGATGGGTGAGGTCGTGGATGGCTGGTATCAAAAGTATGTGGTGGAAGGCGGCGCCTTCGCACGACAGCATTTCTTTGGTGTTGATCCGCGGCTGCTCAAGCTGGTCGAGAACTACTCCGACGAGCAGATCCACAGGATGCTTCGAGGCGGCCACGACCCCCGAAAAGTCTACGCCGCCTATCAGGCCGCGGTGAACCACACAGGGCAACCGACCGTCATTCTCGCGAAAACGATCAAAGGTTATGGGCTTGGTGAGGCAGGTGAGGGGCGTAATATCACCCATCAACAAAAGAAGCTGAACGAACAGGAGTTACGGGAGTTTCGCACGAGGTTCAGCGTGCCGGTACCGGACCTGCAATTGACATCGACCCCGTTCTACCGGCCGCCGGCTGATAGTCCTGAGGCAGCGTACCTCGCCGAGCGGATCAAGACGATGGGCGGCCCCATCCCCGAGCGGCGCGTCAATGTCGAACCGCTCAAAACTCCTCCCCTCGACCAATTCAAGGAGTTTCTCAACGGATCGGGGGAACGTTCGGTCTCCACCACGATGGGATTTGCCCGGATGCTGGGCCGCCTACTTAGCATCAATGAATTCGGCCGGCATCTCGTGCCGATCATTCCCGATGAAGCACGCACGTTCGGCCTTGAAGCGCTCTTCCGGCAATACGGCATCTACTCACATGTCGGCCAATTGTATGAGCCGGTGGATAAGAGTTCCCTGTTGTATTATTTCGAAGCCAAAAACGGGCAAATCCTCGAGGAAGGTATCACCGAAGCGGGAGCCATGTCATCGTATATCGCGGCGGGCACCGCCTACGCGACGCACGGGATCAACATGATTCCCTTCTACATCTTCTACTCAATGTTCGGATTTCAACGGATCGGCGATTTAATCTGGGCCGCCGGTGACATGCGCGCGCGCGGATTTTTGTTAGGCGCCACCGCCGGGCGCACGACACTGGAGGGAGAGGGCCTGCAACACCAAGACGGACAGAGCCAGCTGTTTGCCTCCGCCTACCCGACGATCGCGGCCTACGATCCGGCGTTCATGTTTGAGCTGGCGGTCATCCTCCAGGATGGGCTGAAAAGGATGTACCAAGAACAACAAGACTTGTCCTACTACATCACCCTGTACAACGAATCCTACCCAATGCCGGCCATGCCGCCGGATGCGGAGGAAGGCATCCGCGAGGGCCTCTACCGCTTCCGCCCGGCACCGGAACGGTCTACGCACCGGGCACATCTTTTGGCAAGCGGTCCGCTGGTGAACGAAGCACTGCGCGCGCAGAGCCTGTTGCTGCGTTATGGAGTAGCAGCGGATGTATGGAGCGTGACCAGTTACAAGCAACTTCGGATGCGCACCCTCGAGACCGAACGCTGGAATCGTTTACACCCGGAAGAGAAGCCCCGCACAAGTTTTCTGCAACACACTATCGAGCAATTCGACGGCCCTTGCGTCGCGGTCAGTGACTACGTCCGCCTCGTTCCGCAACAAATCGCTCCTTGGATTCCCGGTGGCCTCCTTGCCCTCGGAACGGACGGGTTTGGCCGAAGCGATACCCGCATGGCATTACGGCGTTTTTTTGAAGTTGACGCCGAGCATCTGGCCGTGACTACGCTCTACGCTCTCTGTCGGAATGGAACGGTGGCCGCAAACCTGGTCACGCAAGCTGCACGTGATCTCAAGATTTCGACCGATGGCACGGCTCCATGGAGCCAGTAACCCATACCGGCGCAGCAAGAATGTGAAGGCTATGCCATGAAAGTCGAACTACCCTTTCTTGCAGAAGGTGTCGAAGGCGGTGATGTCGTCCAACTGCTGGTGCATGAAGGCGATCAAGTAAGCGAGGGACAACCGCTCATTGAACTCGAAACCGAAAAGGCCACCGTGCCGGTACCGGCGCCCACCGGAGGAACCGTCTCCCGCCTGCTCGTTCAGCGAGGTGATCATGTGAAGGTCGGACAGGCGATCGTCGAACTCAAGGACGCTGAAAGCGGGGCAGGAACGGCTGAGACGTCGGCACCAGAGCTGTTGCCTGCCGTGAAACCGAATGCCGAGACACAACGGGAACACCAGCAGGCTGGACCGACTACGTCAGTGCCGGCACCTAAGCAACCGGTCATGAAGCAGAAGGTTGCTGCGGTCGGTCCACAACCAGCGGGTACAGCGATCCCAGCCCCTCCCTCAGTTCGCCGGCTCGCACGGGAGCTGGGCGTGGACCTTTCGCAGGTCAAAGGATCCGAAGCCGGGGGCCGAATCATCGCAGAAGACGTGAAAGCCTTCGTGCGGGAGCGGACCAAACGCGGCACTGCTTCGGGGGGTGGGGGAAATATCTTTTCCACACCCTATGGGTCTGAGCGGCGAGAGCCGCTCTCGTCGACCCGTCGGAAGATCGCCGCGAACATGACACAAGCCTGGACGACCATCCCGCATGTTCATCAATTCCAGGATGCCGACATCACCGATCTCGTGGCGCTACTTAAACGGTATGCACCCGAATTTAAGAAGAAAGGCGCCACGCTGACGTTGAGCAGTCTCTTTCTGAAAGCGGTCGTCCATGCGCTCAAACTGTACCCGCAGCTGAACGCGACCATCGACCTCACCAACGGCGAGGTGATCTACAAGGACTATTACAACATCGGCGTGGCGGTCGACACACCAGCCGGCCTGATCGTGCCGGTGGTTCAGCAGGTGGACCAGAAAGATCTCCTGCAGATTTCGCTTGAACTGGCCGATCTCGCCGAACGAACCCGTAAGCGGGAGGTCAAGCTGGAAGAACTGCGCGGAGCGACGTTTACCGTCAGCAATATGGGAGGGATCGGCGCGGGTCCGTTCCTGCCGATCATCAATCCACCGCAGGTCGGTATTCTCGGTGTCGGCAAGGCCAAGATGACGCCGGTGTATCGTGACGGCCAGTTCGTGCCACGTCGGGTATTGCAAGTGTGCGTCGCTTATGATCACCGCCTGATAGACGGGGCGATCGGCGCGCGATTTACCAACGAGATCGTCAAAGTGTTGGAAGATTTCCAGGGCATGTTTCTTGGACTCTAGCTGGGCCTGGTAGGGTGGCGTACCAAGACGCGTGCGGCGATCGGATGACCGAGTTCGGTTTGACATGCCGGCTGAGGATTCGATGACTGACTCTCGATTTGATGTGGCGGTGATCGGCGCCGGACCAGGCGGCTATGCGGCAGCCTTCCAGGCAGCAGATCTTGGTTTTCGCACGGCGCTGATCGATCAGGATCCACAATTAGGTGGGACCTGCTTGTTACGCGGTTGTATTCCCTCCAAAGCCCTGCTCCATGCCGCTCGCTTACTCACCGACGCTGAAGAAGCGGTTGCCTGGGGCATTCGTTATGAAAAGCCGCGCGTGGACCTCGACGTATTTCGCGGCCGCGTGCAAGCGATCATCGGTAAACTGACGAGAGGTGTGCAGACATTGGCAGGCAGCCGGAAGGTGGAGGTGATCCACGCGCGGGCCATGTTCAAGAATGCAACAACTCTACGGCTCTCCGGACCCAACACATCAGATGAACTCTCCTTTGTTCACGCGATCCTCGCGACCGGTTCGAGGCCTGTGATTCCGGCTGCACTGAAGCTCGACGATCCGCGGGTGATGGATTCCACGAGTGCGCTTCAATTGCCGGATATCCCCGCTCGCTTACTGGTTGTCGGTGGCGGCTACATCGGCCTCGAATTGGGGACCGTCTATCAGGCTCTCGGATCGGAAGTCACAGTGGTCGAGGCGCTGCCGCGCCTGTTGAACGGTGTCGATGCGGATCTCGTGCGGCCGTTGCATCAACGCATGCAACGGCGGTTCAAGGCCATCAGACTGGCCACCACCGTCCAAAAACTTGAAGCCCGGGAAGAAGGCGTGGCCGCGACCTGTGCAGACTCGGAAGGAACCAGCACCGACCTCTTCGACCGCGTACTCGTTGCGGTCGGTCGTCGGCCTCATACCGAGCAGCTGGGGCTCGAACACACACAGGTCGCTCTCTCACCGAATGGATTCGTACAGGTCGATCGGCAGATGCGCACGGCCGAGCCCTCGATTCTTGCAATCGGCGACGTCGTGGGTGAACCGATGCTCGCTCACAAAGCCACGCATGAAGGACTGGTTGCCGCCAGAGTCATCGCGGGGCGACCGGCGGCCTTCGATGTGGCGGCGATCCCGGCCGTTGTGTTTACCGATCCTGAAATCGCCTGGTGCGGACTGACTGAAGAAGCCGCCAAGGCATCAGGACAAACCGTAAAGGTCACACATTTTCCATGGGCGGCTTCTGGTCGTGCGACGACGCTCGGCCGGCACGAAGGCTTCACGAAACTCATACTCGACTCCGAATCGGGACGCGTCCTCGGCATGGGAATTTGCGGTGTCGGTGCGGGTGAGTTGATCGCCGAAGGAGTCCTGGCGGTCGAAATGGGTGCGGTCGCAGAAGATGTGGCAACCTCGATCCATCCACATCCCACGTTGAGCGAAACCGTCATGGAAGCGGCTGAATCATTCGACGGATCACCGACACATCTCTTCCTGTCAAAGCGGTCATGACATGCGTACGCTCCGCTTGCTCGATCTGACCCTCCCTTTTCCCGTCGAAAACCTTGCGCTGGACGAAGTACTACTGGAAGAACTCGATGAGCGGGGTGGAGATCCTACCCTTCGGTTTTGGGAGAGCGATCGTCTTTTTGTCGTGTTAGGCCGCGCGTCTCGCGCGGCGGATGATGTCGATTTTTCCGCCTGTGAGGAAGACAGCATTCCGATTCTTCGACGCGCGAGTGGTGGCGGGACCGTCTTACAGGGGCCAGGTTGTCTCTCCTATGCCTTCGTGTTGCCGCTCGATTGGCACCCTGATCTTGCGAGTATACGCACCACTAATCGGTTTGTCCTGGAACGGATAGCAGAAACGCTTCGTCGGTGGGAACCGACCACGGGCTTTCAAGGAATCAGCGACCTCGCGCTCGGCAACAACAAGATTTCCGGCAACGCTCAACGACGAACCAGAAACGCACTGCTCTTTCATGGGACCATTCTGCATGGCATGAGAGCCGGGCTCATCACACAGTATCTCAAACACCCAACGCGACAACCGGACTACCGTTCGGACCGACCTCATCGGACGTTTCTTGACACGATCAACATTGCGCCACAGTTCATCAAACAGGCGATTGCCACCGCATGGAACGCGGAACCGACAAACTGCGAATGGCCGACAGCACACATGCCCCGAACGATCGCGACCATTCTCGCTCGAAGTCGAGAGGAATTATGAGCAGGGTAGAATCAGGCATGCGGCATATGACTCCCGGGAGCTGGGCCGTGTTACTCCGCCTCTGCGGTTCACATCCGAATCATACGCGTGATACCATGTTCACGGTTGCATTCCTCGTTGTGATGTCGCGATGTTCAGACCCATTCCAGAAACGACCTTCTTCGGACGAATTTCCTACCGGCTGATCACCTCCGTTCTCTTAATTCTCGCCTTGGTTCTCTCCGTCATTCTCGTGTTGAGCCTGGAACGAGAAAAACTCCTTCATCGAGGTTTCCCTGAAAATAACCGGGCCTCGACGGGACTGTTCTCTTCCCTCTGGGAATCCCGTAACGACTTGATCGTCGAGACACTCCTCGTTTTCATCGTGAGTGCGATCGGAGTCGCCGCGCTCATCATGTTTCTTCACTACGACACCGTCCGTAGAACGCTGGAAGAAGTGAAGGGGCTCGCTCGGAACATTCTCCAAAGTATTCCGACCGGTGTACTGACCATCAACCAGGGCGGCATCATCAGCGCGGTGAATCCTGCGGCTGAAGGAGTCTTGAATCGCGCGTCGTCCGAATTGCTGGGTAAAACATACGATGCTGTGTTTTCAGAAGCAGACCCGATCCGCCAGGCGCTTGACGAGGCAATGAGAGATCACCGGCATGTGAATCTGAAAGATGTTCTCTCTAAAGACGCGAACCTCAACCCGAGGACGATCCGCGTGAGTACTGCGGAGCTTACGGGGGACGATAAGCGAGCGGCCGGGGTGATCCTGCAGGCACAGGACGTTACTGAGTGGATCGGACTCGAACGTCGTGTCCAGGTCGCAGAGAAGTTAGCCGCGTTGCATACCCTGTCTGCGGGGGTCGCACACGAACTGCGAAACCCCTTGAGCGCCATGGACCTCAACCTGCATCTTCTCGAAGAGGAGTTGAAGGAACGAGGGATCCTGGAAGAATCAGCAGCACGGTATCTCCGTGTTGTGAATGCCGAATGCCGCAGGCTCTCGGGCATTCTGGATAATTTTATGAAATTTGCCAGGCCCGGATCTGTCGGTTCACACGAGGTGGAGATACAGACGCTGATCGACCATATCATGACATTGATGCGTTTCGAGGCGGAGGATCGCGGAATTCGACTCGAACGCGCAATGGATAATCAAATACTCCCCGTGCTGGGCGATGCCACTCAGATCAGTCAGGTGTTGATCAACATCATCGTCAACGCATTTCACGCTATGCCGAACGGCGGACGCTGTCAGATTTCGGCGGTACAGCGGGAGGCTGAAGGGAAACCCTGGATCGAGATCACGGTAAAGGACAGTGGGGTCGGGATTACGAAGGAACAGCTCTCTCATCTGTTTGAGCCATTCTATACGACCAAGTCGGGAGGCACCGGCCTTGGCCTTGCCATCGCCTATCGCATCATGCAGGATCACGGCGGTACCATTCAGGTTTCGAGCGTGCCGGGAAGTGGGACGACGGTGGTGACGCGGTTTCCCGCAGCGATTGATCACATGCAGAGGGTCAGTGTGCGATCGTGACGAAGACGGCTCAGATTCTCGTTGTGGACGATGAGGTGAATATCCGCAATGCCCTCGTGACAATGTTACAGAAGAAAGGCTACCAGGTGTCGGGAGCCAGTACGGGTGAAGAAGCCTTACAATGTCTCGAAGATGCCCGTATGGATTTAGTCATTACCGACTTGAGGATGCCGGGGATCAGCGGAATAGAGTTTCTGTGCCGGTTGAAAGGCAAATGGCCCGACACAGAAGTCGTCATCATGACGGCGTTTGGTTCGATCGATACCGCGGTTGAAGCAATGCGTGTGGGCGCCTACGACTATGTGACGAAACCGATCGATCGTGATCGATTTGGAGTGGTCGTGGAGAAGGCGCTGGAGCGCTCTGCGCTCGCCTCCGAGAATAAGCAACTCCGTGACCGTCTCGAAACGCGAACCTATTTCGATCGCATGGTCGGGAAAAGCGAAGCCATGCAGCGAATCTATGATCTGGTGGAGATGGTCGCGGACAGCGATGTGACGGTGTTGCTCACCGGGGAAAGTGGAACCGGCAAAGAACTCGTCGCAAGGGCAATCCACCATAAGAGCCTGAGAGCTGGTGGACCGTTCATTACCCTCAATTGTGGAGCTTTGCCCGAGAATCTCTTTGAGAGTGAGTTATTTGGGTATGAGAAGGGCGCATTCACCGGCGCGATGTCGACCAAAGTCGGACGGTTCGAATTAGCCGACGGCGGAACGCTATTGCTGGATGAAGTGGGTGAACTCTCACTCAAGTCGCAAGTTGATTTCCTGCGCGTACTGGAAACGAAAGAGTTCAGGCGTCTGGGTGGGACAAAGTTGATCACAGTCGACACAAGAATCATAGCCGCAACGAACAGGAATTTGGAAGAGGCGGTGAAACAGGGAGATTTTCGAGAAGATCTCTACTATCGACTGAATGTTGTGCCGATCTGTCTTCCACCGCTCCGGGAGCGAGCAGATGACGTCCCTCTGCTCGTGGAGCGATACCTATCCGAATCCTCCGCACAGCATCACCGCGGACCGAAAGAAGTCTCCCGAGACGCCATGCGGCTGTTACGGCTCTATGGGTGGCCTGGAAACGTTCGACAACTACGGAACCTCATGGAGCGGCTTGTCGTCACCGTGAAGGACGCCACGATTCAACCCGGGCATCTTCCCGAAGAGATCCAGGCGAGTAAAGAAGATGCACGAACCATGATGATTACCCTGGGAACGTCCATCCAACAAGTCGAACGACAAGTGATCGAACGAACCTTGAAGGAAGTCACCAACCATCGAGAAAATGCTGCCAAGCTGTTAGGGATTAGTCTTCGAACTCTCCAATATAAGATCAAGGAATACGGAATTCGTGATTGATTGTTTGTGCCGGAATCATCTTCTCGCAGGACGCTGAAAAATTCTGTCAGCGGCGTTCTCGCATCGATCAGAGGCTCAACGTACCGACGCGTACGCCTCGCCCCTTCGCTCGCTGCGGCCTTGCCGGACAGTCTTTTTGAGCATCCTGGCGTGATTCCTGAGGTAACACCGTACGGACCATTCTAGCCATCTTGTCGGCATCAGCAGAGTTTTTCATCAGACTGCTGGATTCACACATGAAGTGCTCATGACTCGTACCGCAAGAAATGCACCCCTAATCGGCGCAACAGCGTTTAAGAATGCAATTCTTGCACAAGTCCGGGCTTCGATCAGCAACCGTAGTTCCCAGCATATTTCTGCAACCGTCATAAACCCGCGATAGATTTCATTCCTGTCAAATAGCCTTACACCTGTTCAGCGATGGCATTCTCCCTGCAGTAGCTTGTCGGAGTGTGAATCTAGCATTGAGGTAACGGAGGGGAGCCTTCGGTGAGATGCGACCAGTCGTAGCTCACGTCAGGATTCCAACAACAGCTATCCTGATGGAGATCACGGGGCTGGTACGCAACCAACCCTTAAGTCACGCAAGGGGCACAAAGAAAGTAGGGAGCGTAGGGACATGACCATCAAAAACAATGGTGACGCACCGGATAACATATTGTGCGCGAACCGGCTAACAATCCAAGATTGCTTGGAACGGCTCCGACAATTAACGGACACGCTGGCGCTCTGTCCCACAGATATTACCACGCGATGCGAACTGGCTGCGATGCTCGAACGCCTTGGCCAGCATGAGGAGGCGTTGGCTAATTGGAACGCGGCTCTTTCATCCCAACCAAACAATTTAATGGCGAGGGAGGGGTCGGCCCGCTGTCGACAGTGGATGGGGCGGTCGCTTCAATTTCCCTCCTAGGGTCTTGGAATGAAGGACGTTCGGGATAAGGCAGCATCTCAAAACCGATTCTCAGGAAGAAGATTGAGAGTGCCGTGAGTCCTCACGGAATATCTTGCGGCCAAGAAGGAGCATGAGGTCATGGCAGAACATGCCGACATCATCGCGGTACAGCATCCGAGAGGAGCTGTGGCGCTGGTCTGGTTCGATCTCCCCACGGGAGCCATCGTGACAACTCACGCTGGATTGCGGGAAATATTGCGTCGTGGACTGCGGGACTGGGCGGGCCAGGTCGTACGGATATCAGACGGACGCGTTTTTCTCTCGGCGGTCTACGATCATTTTTTCCTCAAAGGATATCGGGTCCATTGGTTCAGCGCTTCAGAGTTGATATGCACGCAGACCTTCTATCGTCTGTAATGCAAAAGCGAGATCGAGGCAATGATCTACCCCTGGTTACCCATTGCCGGTACCGGGGAGAGATTCAAATATCAACTGCGACTTGGTGACGAACTTCACAACGACATCCGTCTTGATCTCAACAAGCAGGAGGCTCATCGTGGGAGACAATGAAACAAAAGCATGGCAGGCTTGGAAAATGACGTGCGCTACAGTGCTGGTCATTGCGCTGTTGTTAACCGTCGTGCATTTCGTGGTAGGACTCTGAGAGACAGAATTTGTGGTCCGGTGGCCTGAGGTCTGTACAAACAGAAGAGGGATGATCCCTCCATCTCATTGCAGGGCTAAACCACATCTCGCTGTGAACCCTGCGAGAATGTGATGCGAAGCCGGAAGCCTCAAGTGGTCGCATGCTGAATCTGTTGTGGATTCTTCTCGGCGGATACGTGGCAGGAATCCTGCTGCCTCTCTGTCTGCCGGGACGGCCTGAGTTTCAACGTCTCACGACCAGTGTCGCCGCCGTCGTCGCGACCAGCGCAGGTGCCGTGCTTGGGCTGCTTGGCCTTACCTCTTCGGAACCGGTTACAGGCTCCTTCGCCTCTACAATCCCATTGCTCGCGTTTGAGATTCGGCTCGATTCACTCTCGGCCTTCTTCGTCTTCACGATCTCCGCTGTGGGGCTGGCTGCGTCGGTTTATGCCATGGGATACCTGCGGCATTTCGAGGGACACGTATCGACCGCCAAGCTCGGAGCGCTCTTTAACGCCTACCTTCTCTGTATGACGTTCGTCGTCCTGGCGAACAACGGGTTCTTCTTTTTGCTGGCCTGGGAACTGATGTCGATCCTGTCCTATTTTCTCGTGGTCACCGAGCACGAGAAGGCAGAGGTGCGATACGCGGGATTGTTCTATGTGATTATGACGCATATCGGAACGGCGTTCATTGTCGTAGCGTTTCTGATCTGCTTCCAGAGTGCCGGATCGTTCTCGTTTGAAGCCTTCCGGCATCCGAAGCAGCCCCTGTCTGAGGGCATGAAAGCCCTCGTATTCCTCATGGCGTTAATCGGGTTCGGCACGAAAGCCGGCATCGTGCCGCTCCATGTGTGGTTGCCGTATGCGCATCCGGTGGCACCGTCGCATGTCTCAGCCGTATTGTCCGGTGTCATGATCAAGACTGCGATCTATGGTCTGGTCCGAGTGTGCTTCGATTTCTTCGGCGGACAGTTCCCTTGGTGGTGGGGCTTCACCGTGCTGTTCCTCGGGGCAACATCTGCATTGCTGGGCGTCATGTACGCGTTGATGGAACATGATCTCAAAAGGCTCCTCGCATTTCACAGTGTGGAAAACATCGGCATTATCCTAATGGGCATCGGGGCCGGCATGATCTTTCAGTCTTACGGCTTGAAGGAACTGGCCGCGCTCGGCCTGCTGGCCGGACTCTACCATACGATCAATCACGCCATATTCAAGGCCTTGCTGTTCCTAGGGGCCGGATCGCTCCTCTATGCGACACGGACGCGCAATATGGAGGAGTACGGCGGTTTGCTCCGACGCATGCCGTGGACCGGGTCCTTTTTTTTGGTCGGAGCCGTGTCGATTTGTGCGCTGCCTCCCACCAATGGCTTTGTGAGTGAATGGCTGGTGTTTCAAAGTCTCTTTTTAAGCTTTCAGATTCCGACGGTGTTTCTCAAGCTGATGCTGCCGATCGCAGCAGCGATCTTGGCCCTCACCGGCGTGCTGGCCTTGGCCTGCTTTGCAAAAGCCTTCGGGATTGCGTTTCTCGCACAACCACGAAGTCCCCATGCACGTCACGCTGAGGAGGTTCCGGTTCCGATGCGCGTCGGGATGGGTATCTTGGTGACTCTTTGTGTGGCGCTGGGCATTGCTCCGATGGTGGTAGTACCGCTGTTGGACCGAGTGAGCGCTCCCCTGGCAGGGGTATCGATTGCCAGTAAGGTCTTGGCAATCGATGGATGGGCGCTCGCTCCAGTGAATGTCGAATTTTCAAGCCTATCGACGCCGGTACTTGCGTTGCTGCTTGTCGCACTGGCGATGTTGGGGTTAGGACTCGCCGTCGTGTTCGGTGGACGTCTGAGGACACGCCGTTACAAGACCTGGGGCTGTGGGATTACGCTCTCACCCCGGATGGAGTACACCGCGACCGGTTTCGTCCAGCCGATCAAACGAGTCTTCAGCACGATCTACCAACCGACCGTTAAACTCGAGACCGAGTTTCTCGCAGAGTCACGATACTTCGCCAAACGCCGGCACTTTGAATTTCATATTGAACCGATCTTTGAAAAGTATCTCTATGATCCCTTAGTGGCATTCTTTGGAACGTTGGCGGACCGTCTGAAGGTCATCCAGGCGGGCAGTCTGCATCTCTACCTGACGTATATTTTCGTCACGCTGATCGCATTGCTGTTGCTCGCGGTATAACTGATGTTCCACACGATCCTTCTCCTTGTGGCTCAAACAACCGTCTTACTGGCCATCTCGCCGTTTCTCGTGGGTCTCATTCGGAAGGTCAAAGCGCGGTTGCAATTGCGGCGGGGGGCGACTGTCCTCCAGCCCTACGCCGACTTGGCGAAGCTCTTCCAGAAGCAGCCTCTACTCTCGACCACCACGTCATGGATCTTTACGGCAACCCCCTATATCGTATTTGGCTCCACGTTGACGGCAGGCTTACTGGTTCCCACGTTCACTTCGCAGACACCCATGAACTTTGCGGGAAACATCATTGCGCTGGTCTACCTCTTGGCATTGGGCACGTTCTTCTTAATTCTCGCGGGACTCGATGCCGGATCAGCCTTTGGGGGGATGGGGAGCAGCCGAGAGGCGATCGTGGCGTCGCTGACCGAGCCGGCCATGATGCTCGCGATCTTTGCTATTGCCCTGACGAACGGATCGACGAATGTGAGCACCATTGTTCATAAGACTGCGTTACTCGAAGGCATTGTTACGGACCCGTCACCGCATCTGATGGCGTTGGCGGCCCTCTTCATCGTGGCACTCGCCGAGACAGGACGGGTGCCGGTCGATAATCCGGCGACCCACCTGGAACTCACCATGATTCATGAAGCGATGCTCCTTGAATACTCAGGACGCTATCTCGCCCTGCTTGAATGGGCAGCCGGTCTGAAGCTGGCGGTGTTCCTTTCTTTGATCGCCAACGTCTTTGCGCCGTGGGGCATCGCGACGACAGTCACCCCTGCCGCAATGGGAATCGGGCTCCTGGTGTACGTAATGAAGACCGCGGCACTTGCGGTCTTGATCGGAGTCATCGAGTGTATGTTCGCAAAGTTGCGGTTGTTCCGGGTCACGGATTTGTTGGGCGTGGCGTTCATCCTCGCACTGCTTGGGTTGCTGTTCTTTTATATTCTTCGGAGCTGAACGGATGCAGGGGCTTTCGTCCATTGGATCGCAACTGGTCGATTTATGCTCAGCCTTGCTCTTGTTGACCTGTTTCGCGATTGTGGCGCAACGGCGGCTCTCGGCCTGCGTCGACTTGTTTGCGTTGCAGTCGGCCTTTCTCGTCGTCACCGCGATCCTGGTGGCCTATCTGTCAGGGAACCAGCACATCTACATTGCAGCGGCGCTGACCGGTGTCATTAAAGTGATCATCATTCCTCGGGTCCTCAAGAAAGTCATTGATCGCCTCAACGTCAAACGAGAACTGGTGATGCACGTCAACGTACCGACCGGACTGTTGATTTGCGGTGGACTTGTTATGCTGGCATTTTTCATCGCGCAACCGATCATTCCGCTTGGATCTCTCCTTACACGAGACTCTTTGGCCATCGCCCTCGCGATCGTGCTCATCGGATTGTTTACGATGATCGCAAGGCAGAAAGCCGTATCTCAACTGATAGGTTTCCTCGTCCTGGAAAACGGACTGTTTTTGGGCGCCACAGCCGCCACCTACGGCATGCCGTTGGTCGTTGAATTAGGTGTGTTCTTCGACGTCCTGATCGCGACATTGATCGCAGGGATCTATACGAATCGCCTGCAAGACGCATTCGACAGCGTGGATACGGACCGACTCACCGTACTGAAAGAATAGCCGAGGTCTCCGTGATGATTGCAGTCGCCGTCTTGTTGATCGCACCGCTGCTGGCGGGAGGACTGAGCCTGGTCGTCCATCGTTCGGCATGGCTTCATGGGATCAACCTCGCAAGCATGGGCGCCCTCGTCACCGCAGAAGTCGTGATCACTCGCACGGTGCTGAGAGACGGTCCCGTTACGGCTCTGGATCAGTTGGTCTATCTGGATGCCTTGTCGACTTTCATTCTATTCATCATCGGAGTGGTCGGACTGGCTTGTTCGTTTTATATGCGTTCGTA
>JAHBWQ010000052.1 GCA_019636915.1 Nitrospira sp.
CTTGAGGATGGCCGTGAGGGCGATGAACTGCGCCTGCCCGGACGTCTTGCTGCGATAGGCCTCATCGATCGTGGAGCGCACTTGTTCGACCGTCTGTTGATAGAGCGCCTTTTGGCGATCGGTCAACTCCAGAAACACCTCATGCTCGATTTTCGGAGGTAAGTCCTGAAGAATCTCGGCCTTGGTCCTCCGCAGAACAAAGGGCCTCGTCCGGCGCAACACCCGATCAAGCGCAGGACCCGAGAGGCGTTTCACGTCCGTCTTGAATCGATCGCTTTCGCCCAAGAGCCCAGGCACGCAGAGGTCGATCACAGAGAAATATTCGCCGAGATGGTTTTCCAGCGGGGTACCGGTCAGCGCGATTTTGAAACGTCCCCTGAGTCGTCGGACTGCGCCCGTCGTGTCTGCTTGAATGTTCTTCACCGCCTGGGCCTCATCGAAGACGATCACGTGGAACGTCGTCTGCTCCAAGGCATCGATGTCCCGGCGGGCCAGCCCATAGGTCGTGAGCACGATCTCACCGTCTCCGGCCTCGAACGTCCGTTCGCTCCCGCTATACACATGAACCTTGAACTCTGGCGCGAACCGGGCCAACTCTTGCTCCCAATTGAAGAGCAGGCTCGTCGGCACCACGACCAGGTGAGGGCCTTTCACCTCGCGCGCTGCCTTAAGACATCCCTCTCTGATGGCAGCCAACAGACAGATGGTTTGGATGGTCTTGCCCAAACCCATATCATCCGCCAAACAGGCGCCGAATCGATGGGCATAGAGAAACGCCAACCAGGCATAGCCGTCATGCTGGTAGGGGCGTAACATCGCGTGAAGTCCATTCGGTAACGGCGGCTTGTCAATCCGCACAAATCCCAGCAAGCCCGCCAGCACAGCCTCATCTTCAGCCGGCAGCGACACATGGATCCCCTGTTCACGAAGCGCGAGCCAATCAAGGATCTGCAATCGGGGCACCCGTACAACCTGCGTCGAATCCCGATTCGCCTGGGCGTCTCCGGTCAGGTCGAAGATCGCTCGTAGCCGTTCCATGCTTGGGCCGTCCAGGACCCGTAGCCCGCCCTCACTCTCGATGAGGCCGCCCCGCTGCAAGACGGTCCTCCACTCATACTCATCAATGACCATCCCATCACAACGGATCTCCGGCCGGATCTCGAACCAGTCGATTCCGGTCTCCTGTCGATCCTGATGCCCAACGTGGACGGAACAGTCCCACCGAACGGACTTGAGTGGTTTGTTCTCGTACAGGAGCGTGATTCCCGCTGTCGTCAGCTTTTCCAGAAGAGCCGGCAATCGTGGAAACAGCACTCGCAAGTCAATCACCATTGCGGCGTATGAGGACATGCCGCGAAATGCTTCCGGGCCGAAGATTTCAAAGAGAACCTGATACAGCGAACCTTCACGAAACTTGTCGATCATCTGCAAACCCCACCGCCCTGCCTCGATCTGCAACCGCACATCCGGTCTGGCATACACGGCCAAGTGCTGTTTCAACCATCGGGCGGCCTCTAAGCGAACACTCCGTACCCAATCGGTCTGATCCAACGCCGCCTTGATGCGACAGTCTCGTTCTTTCGCCTCACCGACGCTCAGTAAGGCGAAGAACAACTCGTAGAGGACCGCCTTCCGTTTCTGTGTGCGCAACGGCCCAGACACCGCACGCCCCTGCTCCAACGCGTGGATGAAGGAAAAGGTCGACGCGCTTGGAGAGCCCCACGCCTCACCGTGCCGACATTGGGCCTGAAGCATCCATGCAGTCGTTGATACACCGGACTCGTCGGGGAGCGGCCTGAGGGTCACTGTGTAGGCCCGCTCCTCGCCTCCGGATCCACCAGCGGACGAGCGAACCGGCATCTCGTGCCCATCGACAGACAACAATAGATCGCGGAGGGTGTTGTCGGCCTGCTTACGGATCAGATCGATCTGAGCGGATTGAAACTCCTCTCGTGAAACGGTGAATTCCAGCGCATGGTGCAGGCCCTGCCATCGCCGATGGCTCTCACTATCCGGTAAGGTGACCGCACAGAAAGCTTCTTCCGGTCCGCTACGATCAGAAGAAAAATCGAACCGTTGGAAGCCATGACGCAGTGTCTGAAAAGAAGCCCAACCACCTTCATCCTCCAACAGGAGTAAGCGCCGGCCGCTCACGTCAACCACGAAGCTACGAAAACGAACAATCCGATCGAGCACCGCACCGTCCGCGAGACAGACCGCGCGAATCCTCACCGCATCACCGGAAAGCGCTATCTCCGTCTTGCTTTGGCACACGACCATCGGAGCCCATTGAAGGACAAGTGAGTCCCGGCCGACTTTGAGCACGAGGGGGAACTGGCGCTTGACCAAGCCAAGGTAGCGCAACAGGGGATCATCCCCGTAGGTCGATGAAAACCAGGACGGATGAAGCAGCGGTCGCAGCTCAGGTGGTAAGGCAGGAGCCCACCCTGCAGGCAGTCTCACTCCATTACAGCAGATGGAGAGCTGCGGAGAGGGCAGGTTTGCGTCGATCACGATTTCATAGCCCGACTCAGGGGGACAGTCCCCCTTCCGCAAGGGGACTGTCCCCTGACCCGGCTCTCCGAGCAACTCGGTTCGGAGTGTGGCCAGATGGGCTTGTTCCCGATCGGACAATTGGAACGTCTCGGGCACAAGGAGATGTTTGGTGGTGAAACAGGCGCACAGGACATGTTTGCACGGACAATCGAACTCCCAGGCTGGACAGTCGCAAAATGCCGAGAGATACCCGTCGTCCAGAGAGAACACGACTTCGTACAAGATGGTGCCCTGCACCTGGGCCGTGAGAGTCGCGCCATCCTTGCTCCAGACATAGTGCTGAAGTCGCTGCTGCCGGTAGTAATCATACCCTCGCACCACCGACGCTTTCGGGGCCATCGTATACACGTCATTGGCGGCAAGGGCACGAAATGCTGCAAGCAATGCCGCTGCGGCAGGTGCTTGAGCGATGGAGCTCACCGTGGCTTCATAAGGCGGGCTATTCGTTTTTCTAGAACGAGACACAGGCTTCTTTCGCATGGGGCGCCACTATAGCGGGCGGAAAAGATCCCCATCAAGTCACGAGCCTCCATCAGGCATGACGGTTTGTCATGAAAACCGCTGAACCGAGCACCTCGTGAAGCGTCCGAATTCAGAAACGAGCTACGCCTCACCATACGACAGGCTCACGGCCCTGAGTTTTATCGAGGGGCGAACAACGAGCGACGGATATTGTCGCAGCGCCATGTCGATAGTTGTCGTAGAAGCGTTCATGAACAATGTGGGCTCTTCCTACCCTGCCTGGGCTCACACCATGGTATGGGGAGCGGAGATCATGGGAACTGTGGTGTGTGAGTCGAATCCTCCGTGAACGTCCCTTTCACAGCTTCCAACACGGCTCTCGCTGCATCTGTTGCCGAGAGTTGCGTCGTATCGATCCTCACTTCCGGATGAATCGGCGATTCATAGGAATCTTGTAGCCCCGGAACGGTTGACGATTCGCCACACTGACCTCGCAAATAGGTCCCCTTGTAATCACGCTGCATCGCGAGTCCCAAGGGGCATTCTACTGCGACCTCGATAAACGCGGGGATGAGGCCTCGAGCGAAGTCACGGTACGCACGCTTGTTCGCCGTGGCATCGAAGATGACGGTGATGCCATGCGCAACCAATCTCGCACCCATGAAGGCCAAGGCACGGTAGAAGAGATCCCGTTCAGCCTGCGAATAGGTCGGAGTCGGCGTGAGGATGCGTCTGACTGCATCGGACTCGAGGACTTCGACGGACAACTTCAACTGCTCAAGCTGAGGTCGAAGCGCGGCTGCAATGGTGCTCTTGCCCGACGCGGGCAAACCGGTAAGCCAGATAGCAAAAGCTTGCGATCGATTCATAAATATTGCCTGGCTCACAGCAAACAGCTGTCAGCGTTCAGCGTCTGCGAGGGGCAAGTCCTCGCAGAACTCCTTCTTTCAACTGTAAGCTGAAAGCCGATCGCTGTGTGCACATCACACACCGCAATACTCATTCACCCGCCCTGGATCGAAGCGCGGCACGTCGAGCACGTTTTCGATGAAACGAAAGAGACGCCGCCGAATGTCGATCGAAAGATTGGGATACCAGCGCGGGCTGGCCACGACCAAGCCGCGAAAGGCAAAGAACGGTGCGGCGGTTTCCGTCACTTCCTTGTCGCCGCTCGCTTCCAGATAGGTCTCCCAAAACAAGCGGAACAGGACTTCGAACGGCCCCTTGAGCTTCCCCCGTCTGATCAGGGAGTTGAGCAGATAGTTGATCGTCATGGCCGTGATGTCGTCGGCCGGCTCGCCCCATTCTCCTCGCGACCGATCCAATACCGCAAAATCCACCCCGCTACGGAACAGCACATTGTAGGGATGGAAATCCCCGTGCACCTGTGCAAGCCGATTGGCCTTGTCATGGAGACGCCATCGCCACCGGTTGCAGGCTTCCTCCACCGTTCGCAACAGATCGCCCGTGATAAAACCGAAACGTTTGGGATAGCTGTCGGTCAATCCCATGATGCATTCGCCGTGGCCGATCAATTCACGCAGCCGACGCTTGTAAAGATCCGCGTCTCGATGCTTTTTGGAATGGATCTGTGTCAGGTAACGCGCCAGCATGATCGTACGTTGTCGATCGAGCTTACGGAGCGCCCCGCCTTTCGCTAATCGCTCAAGATCTGCATGGTAGCTTGCGCCGTCCGTCCATTCGTTCAGCACGAAGAATTCCTGAGCGTCGGCAAGAGAACGGAGCCCCTGCTTGGCGTCGAACGCACCGACATCCAGCGCCTTCACATGGCGTGGAAGCCGCCCATAGGAATCATAATCCCACAGCATCGCCTGAGCACGATCAGCCATATGCTCATGCCCAAACGGACCGGGCTTCATCGTTTCAAGCACGACAGATTGAACTCGACGTCCGACTTGGAACGTCACTTTAACCGGCGTGCCGTACCCATACCGCTTCTGGGTTCCCTTAGAACTCTCTTTGCCGATAACGCCATAAGACAGTAGCTCGACGTCTGGGCCAAAACGATTCCGCAGATACTGCACCAGCGATTGTTTGCTCAATGTTGGCATACCGCAAGACCTCGCAAGTCATGTTCCAGAACCACACTGCAACATGCCTGATTGAAGGACGGGCGGAGAGCGAGAACTGTCGCATTGAGCGCCACCTGTCAGAGCGGTACTGTAGACAAATGCCCCATATCAGAATCGGCTGTAATAACTCGGATCATGAAACATCCACCCGTTGCGACTGACCGATACCCTTGAGCCCTTGTCACGTCGGCATATCGTTTGCGACCGCTGATTCTTAAGAGGACGTGAACTACTCCGATGTGGAGGCTCTCATGGAGCTGGAAATTCATAGCCGCAATGTCGCCATGACCCCTCGCTGGAAGGCCGAGATTGAATCCCGCATGAAAGACCTCCGGCACGGGCATGATGATGTGATTCATAGTCGAGTCACCTTGATCAAGAATCGGCACCACAAGAACCTTGTGAACGTGGCGGAAGCGCTCATTGTAGTCACGTTGTCCGGGCGTCATACCCTGACGGCTCGCAAGGAAGACAAGACCTTCGAGGAAGCCATCAGGTCCGCATTTCATGCCGTTGGTATCGAACTCTGCAAATATCGAGGGAAACGTGCTCAGACCGAGGTACGCCTGCCTCCCATGCCGCCCCATCAGGGTGTCGTATCGAAGCTGTTCCCGAATGAGCGCTACGGCTTCATCCTCAAGGAGGGAGGCGGCGAGGTTTATTTCCACGCGAATGCCCTGCAAGGACTCACCTTTGAGCAACTGGAAGACGGGACCGACGTTGTATTCGGTCTCGAGGAGGGCGACAAAGGCCCGCAAGCAACGGTTGTCGCGATCCCGCGACCGATAGCGGTAAAGGTGTCCTAGGATGAACATCGAGAAATTTAAGATCCCTGTCTCAATGTTGGCTCCAACGATCGATCCCGGTCGGCTCGGTTTCGAGGATACGGGCGAACTCGAGCCGCTCACTGAGATCATTGGACAGGAGCGGGCCGTGGAGGCTTTGGAATTCGGGCTCAATATGAAGAGTCCTGGATTCAATCTCTACGTCTCCGGCCCTGCCGGCACAGGAAAGGCGACGGTCATTCGACAGATGGTCAAGCGTATGGCGCAGGCAGCCCCCGCTCCGTCCGACTGGTGTTACGTGAATAATTTCCAAGACTCCTCTCGACCGACCTGTCTCGCACTCCCCGCCGGACAGGGCGCATCGTTCAAACGAGAGATGTCCGGATTTATCGAGGGACTGCGACGCGACATCCCCTTGGCATTCGAGAGCAAGAAATATCTCGATGCCAAGGCCAAGCTGCATGACGACATCGATGCCAAGAAAAAGGCGCTCTTCCATGAATTAACGGAACACAGCCGGACACAGGGATTCGGCTTTGAGGAAACCTCGGTCGGCTTCGGGATTGCGCCGCTCAAAGAAGGCCGTCCCATGAGGGAGGCCGACATGGAGGCGATGACCGAGGAAGAACAGCGGGATCTGAACGAACGACGCAAGATCTTGGAAGGGGAAATCCGAGAATTCCATATCCGCATCCACGGTCTTGAGAAGGAAGCCGAGCATCAACAACGCCATCTGGACCGCCAACTGGCCACCAATGTCTTGGAAGGTCGTTACGAAACCATGCGCCGGACGTATCAAGATATGGCGGCCATCACCACATTTCTGGAACATGTTCGAGACGACATTGTGCATCACTACAAGGATTTTCTGCCGCGGGAAGGTCCTGCCATCGCCATACCCGGTTTGGAATTCAAGCGACCCGACATGTCGCGCTTCCTGGTGAATCTGATCGTGCAACATGACCCGTCGGAAGGGGCTCCCGTCATCGATGAGACCCACCCGACCTATACCAATCTCATCGGCAAGATTGAACGGCGGGCCCACATGGGCGTCATGTATACCGACTTCACGGAAATCCGTGCAGGAGCTGTGCTGCAAGCCAATGGCGGCTACCTGATCGTGACTACATTGGACATGCTGCGTCAGCCGTTTTCGTGGGATGCGCTCAAGCGGGTGATCAAGACCGGCGAGGTGAAGATCGAGGATCCGGGTGAATTCTACGGATTCTCCACGGCAGGACTGCGACCGGAACCGATCCCCGTGACGGTGAAGGTCATCATGGTTGGGCCGCCCATGCTGTACCACCTCCTGCAAGCCTACGAAGAAGACTTCGGGAAGCTGTTCAAGGTGAAAGCAGATTTCGACACCGAAGTCGTTCGGAGTGAACGACAGGACCGACAATATGCCCGGTTCATTGCGAGGCTCTGTCGAGAAGAAGGACTGCCTCACTTCGGAGCGGATGCCGTCGCGGAAATCCTCCGGCAAGGACTTCGCTTCGCGGATCGCCACGATCGACTGTCGCTCCGGCTCAGTCTCGTCAGCGACCTCATCCGTGAGGCAGGATATTGGGCAAGAAAAGAAGGCCATTCGTTTGTGACGCGAGCAGACGTCGATGCCGCCGTCACCCATAAACGTCATCGCTCGAACTTGGCGGAACATTGGATCCAAGATGAGATTAAAGAAGGTACGTTGATGATCAATCTCGACGGTGACGTGGTCGGTCAGGTCAACGGTCTGTCGGTCCATGAGCTTGGCGACTACGCGTTCGGCCGTCCCACTCGGATTACCGCTCGCACCTATGTCGGCACCAAAGGCGTGATCGATATCCAGCGGGAAGCGGAACTGGCCGGAATGATCCACAGCAAGGGGGTCCTGACCCTGGCCGGATATCTCGCCGGCAAATTCTCCGGGTCCCATCCCTTTGCCATGAGCGCTTCTTTGACGTTTGAACAGACCTATTCTGAAGTAGAAGGTGACAGCGCCGCCGTGGCGGAGCTCATCGCCATTCTTTCCAGCCTCGCTGATCTGCCGATCCATCAGTGGCTGGCCGTCACCGGCTCCGTCAATCAATTGGGGGAAATCCAGCCGATCGGAGGCGTGAACGAAAAAATCGAGGGGTTCTTCGAATCCTGTTCACGCAAGGGGTTGAGCGGCACCCAAGGCGTCATCATCCCCGCCCGCAATACCAGGCACTTGGCCCTTCGCCGCGATGTGGTGGAGGCCGTCGAGTCCGGTCATTTTTCCGTGTATGCCGTGAACACGATTGAAGAGGCGTTGGAGTTGCTCACCGGCATCACTGCCGGTGAACGGGGGCTCGATGGGGCCTACCCGTCCGACAGTGTGTTCGGTCGAGCCGCGCTGCGATTAGCAGAGATGGCACAGGCTGTGGCGGAATGGGGTGAAGGGGAAGAAAAGCCGGGGGGGCATATCATCACAGAGTCGTAGTCGCTATTTGTGTGTCAGTCGATATTTTTCAATCGCCAGCTGAGCAATCCGCCTCCCCATGTCGGTTCCGACCTTGCCGGAATTCCGATAATGAACGCCGTCATAGAGACGTGCATTCGGAACTTCCTGCATGAACTCATCGATAGTTGTCCAGCTACGCGAGACTCCACCCGCCGCGTTGCTCGTGGTGGTCAACACAGGGGTTGGCCCATTCCCTATCTCCGCTTTTAATATCGTACCCACCGCTCCAGCTGTGATGCAGTGTGCGCAGGGATATTCCGGATGCATGGGAGTCTCAATGAGCGGTTCCCAAGATTCGTCTCGTTCGGTTGCCTCGTTTCGATCGATATCGCCGTTACGGATTGCCGTGACCGGACGCCAGAACCCATAGTGATATTTTGCGTCGAACACCGCGATCAACCCGTCATCCGCAGCCTGAGTGACCGCGGCAAATAAGCGCGCGTTCCGCGTAATGTCTCGTCCCGGAGCCTTTGCGACCGATCGCACGATGCCATCATAAATTGGCGGCATGACTTCTTCCCAGAAATATGCAATGTTGGTCTGTTCGACAGTTCGCTCTCGGCTGTGCTTTCCACCCAGCGCCTTTACCTCGTTATAGTCACGCGCCCAGACTTCGCTCTCCAAGTCAGGAGGTGGCCCAGGACGAAATTGCACCGGGTTCGTCATCAACCAGGGCTTCCGATATCTCCACTGAGGAAGTTCCGGTATGACGGTAGGCACATAGGTTCCCGCGCTCGTATGTGGACGATAGGACTCCCCTGCCGCAGTTCCGTCATTCGCACGTCGCGCGAGAATGCCCGCAACTGCCTGTTCAGCGACAGCGATGCCGTTGGACTTGGCTGGTCCATCGATGATTGCAGTCAGGGCGGTCTTATAGGCATGATCGACGATTGCTTGTTGAGACGGAACCAGCTTCGTCAACATAGTACGATTCACCGCCGCAACCGCCGCTTCCACGGAGGCCCCAGGAGTCGCCTCTAGTTTCACATCGCTGACGGGATACTGTTGTGTGATGGCATTCACGGCTTCATACACTGATGCTTGAACCATGGCCAGCGCTCGCGCGGCCGGTAATGGTCCCAATCCTGCCTTCACCACGATCTCTCCAGCCTTCTCGTTCCATTCGGTGACGGCATCCGCTCTCGCATCCGACAGTCCCGATGCAGTGAGAAGTAGTACGATTAGGCTGACGCGCAACATCTGTGGATAAGCGATCATCATGTGCATAGTTCTTCCCTCTTGAATGATGACGTGTTTCTTCATCACGCCGTATCGAAGCAATCGAGCAACTATCGTGCTTAGGCTATCGAATTTATCCGGCTGCCGATTCAATACGTCCGCCGTTCTTGGTAACGCCCAGGGCCACTGAGTGAAGACGTGGGGAGAATATCCTCAAAGCCGTCTACCTAACTAGACAATTGGGACGAGCGACAAACGACTCACAGCGGTGGAACAGCAGCCAGGCCATTGCAGCACTTGCTCATACAGCACAGTCGTTGCATCTCACGCTTTGTACATTGGCTTGAAGTTGCCTTGAACGCGTGGAACTCCTCACCGGCATCGTAGCCCACAAACAAGGATTTGATGGAAACCACCCCGTCTGAACCCCCTCTCTACCGTTGCAGTACGTAACGACTAGCAGGCTGTGGGAAAACTCATTGTGACCTCTGTCGCCGTCATGGGCATTGAGGTGCGAGACGACGTTGAAGAGCCCTGCAGGATGCGCAAAGAGGCGAATCGTACTCCGAGCCGTAGGGTGAACCTCTGATCGATGCGAGAACCCCGCTGGTGGTCTTTTCCGCATCCTGCTAGAAATAATTCAAGTATTCTCTCGAATAGATGTACAGGAGGAGCGAGCCTGAGCGAGCATATCATGACAGCGGCATGCGAATGCTTGGATCAACTTATTCATTTACGCACACCAACTTGGTCTGAGAAGGGATATGCACCCTTCTCAGACCATTTCCTCTCCCTGAACATTACTCGCGGAGGTGACGCTGCCCGATCCACAGTCTGAAATACAGGCCCGTGTGAGGGCACGGAAAGAGGTGCCCTGGCCCATAGAACGGCCATGACAGCTCTGAAGCACCTTCGCAGAACGAGGAGAGGCAGGTTCGTTCTTGCCAGCGGCTCGTCGATGCATACATTACATGCCTGATTCTGCAGGTTGATGCGTTGCCGGTCTATTTAGAGACTTTCAATCCTGCTTGTTTCATCGCATAGGACAATGCGCCGGTGGCTGGGGAATCGGAATCACCTTTCCCGTACGCTCCGACCAGCAACGCCGCGGTATGCGCGGCATGTTCTTGTGTCTGCTTGATACCGGTCCCATGAACTGATTCATGGGCATGTCCCTCCACCATAGACGCATGCATGATCGCATATTCCACGGCTTCCTGGACCGCTGCCGGCGCATTGCCGGTTTTCAATGCCTCGTAGGCATCTTCCATGTATAGCAGCGCACCATGCCCATCCCCAGGATTTCCGACCTTTTCGTTAAAATGCGGTTGGAGTTTTTCGGCATACTCGGATGAGTCGGCATACTCAGGTGAATCCTTTCCTCCGAGAATATTGAGCACCCGCTGCATATGAACCCGGATCGATCCGCTGCTTCTGCGAGACGATCCAAGGGCTTTCTCGGCCTGGTCAATCGCCAGTTTCAGTTGGTCATGTGCCTTCTGCAGGCTTGCTTTGGCTTTTTCATTGACGCCTTCCGTCGACGCCACTGCCGGACTCACCATCCACCCAAGGGCCAGCATCCCCAGCGCCCCCGCCATCAATCCAAGCGTTCCTCGTCTAGTCAATGCAATCATTACACTGCCTCCTTCTACCTGCTCTTGGTATGTCGAGTGCATCCGGCATGCAGGCGTTTTCCCGGACCAAACTTACCCCGAGTTGACTCTCACCATCTGTGCCATTCTGTAACGTGACCTTTTCCGAAACCGTAGCCTGGGGGCCGTCACACACCGCAGAGCACCTCACAGACATGAGCCGACGAAGTGACCTTCGTACCGACCGTATAACTGCCGTCGGCTCATTGAAGGCTCCTGGCATCTCCACTACTCCGCACCAAACGCTCTGTACAGAATCCCAAACAAGAAGCTCACTGTGAGCACTGAAAGAATGATTAACGTCATGACCGACCCCCTTTTTCTTTTTCTGTTAACACAGACAACATACTGCTGAAGCATGAAGGCCCGATGAAGGGCATCTGAAGAATTCTTCATCTCACAGGTATCCGAACGGTTGATGGCACTGTCATACTTTTCCCCACTGAGGCGACAATACGGGGTAGCCCGATACTGTTCTGTCTTCCACCCTCGGCGCTGCCGTATCGAAAGCTAAACGGGTAATTCTCCGACCACGAATTTCGTCCGAGTCGTCGGTTTCCCTTCCAGGCATGTTTGTACCCGCTATGACTGCTTGGCCTAGTCCCATTAGGACATACGGGAAACAGGCCATCGAAAGATTCAGCATGTTGTGCACGCGTGAGACCCTCCTTATGTTTATTCGTATTGCATAACCAAATATAACTCCCCTTGATGAAGTGACCGTGAATGCCGCGTGAAAATCTCTTCATCTCCACTTTGAGATACACGAATGCCTAACCTTGCAGATTCAAGGAATGAAATCACACGCAATACCGCACAAGGCAATATGGCGAGTAGTTTTGAGGTCAGAAGTGGGGATGAAGTGCGACTGTAAGAAATGTCTGCTTGGGCGACTTTGGATTGGCGACCCCCGGCCCAGGTCTGAGGACGAGCAGAGCGCCTTCCTCAGACCGCTTTCAAAATTCAGACGTTGCAACTCATCGGCTGGTTACCGGCATACGTGGATCCGCGCGCTCCGATTTGCCCAAACCCATCCACATCGACTTTGACCGGACATGCTCAGCATGGCCGCATTGTGATCGCACCAACGCACTGTGAAATCTCTTGTGTGCACGACAATGCGAACATACGAAGTTCGTGCCTCTAAATAAACGGTGTGTACAACGCGAATAGAGTAGCCATCCGAAGAGTTGGCGTACTTCCTTTACAGGCCCAAAACGGCTGGTCTCCTGAACGTCGACTGTATACTGAGCGGTTGGCTCGCTGCTCAATGGTGCGTGAACTGATCACGCTTACAACTTTCTTCCGCCAATAGTCGCTGACCTACCGTTGCGTCGGCAGGGATGCGTGCCATGCAGGCATCAAGCGAATCGCCCTGCGTACCGGCAGATGCACGGTCGGCACTCTTCGCGACGGCGATCCCGACCACACCTTGGTGAAGCTTTTCATTATCTTGACAACTTTGTTCGGCAACCATCCTCGCCCCTTCACTGGAATCGCTCGCAATTCGTGCCAGGCACAATTTCAAGAACTCCGACGGCCCAACAGGCGCCGCCTCCGGAGGAGCCGACGATATCAAAGACCCCGTTGCTGTTGGTTCCACGACAGCCTGTTCCGACGCACAGCCACCCATGACCAACAGACAAACGACTCCGCGAAACAAAGTTATTTCCAGCATCCTGCTTATCATTAGCATTCCTCCCTTCATAGCTTGAGACTCTCGATAAGCCCTGTATAACGAAGTCTCTTGCTTGGAGCAAGCGATATTCTGGCCCTATGGCGACACCTGTTGCCCTGGCTTCTGTGTGGGCCGGTTTCCGTGAGCCCTCTAAACAATCCCGAGAGAAGGTGCGAGTTGAGAGAGTCGGAAGTCGTCCAGTATGATGAGTGACAGCTCTTCCGCAACACTTTTCTCGGAGCAATAGCGGCACATCGTTTGAGACAATCAACACGAAGGCAGATAGAACGGAGCACTCAATGCGCTGGTTGAAGAGAAGCCTGATCGGACTCGCCGTCCTTGGTGGCCTCACATACCTGTACTATACCGAAGTGAAACCAGTCGTCATTTTTGGATTGCGATCGGACTATGCCCACGCGATCCCTTATCAAAAGGTTCCTGAAGGGCTAACGAGCCTGAAAGCGGAGTCTTGCGGCACCTGCCACACCGAGATCTACGACGAATGGAAGACCAGTATTCATTCCCAGGCTTACAAGGATCCCTTCTTCCAAGCCTACTGGACGAAAGATAAACACATCTGGGTCTGCCTCAACTGCCACACGCCGCTGGAAAACCAACAACCAATGCTGATTAAAGACATCCCACGCGACCGAGTAGAACGAGCCGTCCAAGAACCGAACCCGTACTACGACAAGGAGTATCAACAGGAGGGTGTGACCTGCGCGGGTTGTCACATGCGAGATGGGGTCATCATGGGGCCGTACGAAGACGCCAAGGCTCCCCATCCGACAAAATATGATCCGACGTTCCGCACCGCACAACTGTGTGAGCGCTGTCACAGCGTCGTGGGGGGACCGGCACAGTTCTACAATGGCGGACCTTGTGGTACCTATCCCGAATATGAAGATGGACACTGGAAGAAGGAACGGGGCTTCATTTGTCAAAGCTGCCACATGCCGGAAATCGAGCGACCAGTCGTGGTTGGTGGCCCCGTCCGCCAAGGCCGTCAGCATCTCTGGCGAGGCGGACACGACCCTGCGATGGTCAAACGAGCCATCGACGTGAAGGTGACGGCTGAGCCGGTCAAACCCAAACCCGGCGACAAGGTCCGGGTGACACTGACTCTGGTGAATGCAGGCGCGGGCCACAAACTCCCGACGGGGGACCCTGACCGCCACTTCACCGTCGAGTTCGCGGTGGAGGATCGAAACGGCAAGGTGTTGGAGCAACAGTCGGACACGATGGGGCGTTGGATCCTATGGCAACCGGCTATTGTCGAGTTGCACGATAATCGGCTCATGCCGCTGGCCAGTCGGGACTATACATTTGAGTATCGAATGCCGAAGGAAAGTGACGGGCTCAAGTTACTTACGAAAGTTCGTTATCACATCCAAACAGACGGGCAGCATCAGATGCTGATCGATAAATACGGCCTTACGGCGAAGGACCCGTACAACTTTACCGTCTATGAACGAACCGCACCGTTGTCCGGCAATCTCGCCGAAGCCTTTGCGCAGAGCATGGCTGAGACACACCTTGCCTGTACAGCACCCAGTCGCGGCTGACCACACACCGCCAGCTTAATAGACATCACCCCCTACACGAGAAAATGGCCGTAGAATCATGCATTCCGCTTCTCCAGTCAGAAATTAGCTGTGTCACGGTTTTATCTTCTCAATCGCTGATAGTTTGCCATCAACCCCGTATGTGAGATGGTAGATGACCAATCTGTCTTTGGCAGCAATCTCAAGAGGGGTAAAGAGAATTTCCGTCAAACACAACGTGAAAAAATCGCCTGCCAGGTAGAATATCCCTGTGAGGAGTTTGACGGCCCAATGATGAGCATCAGGATCTAATTTGTACCGATCGTCGTATCCCCCACCCTCAGGGGTGTAGTAGCTGTCAGGTTGGCCGAGTGTCGCGATCACCTCGGATCGCTGAACCCCGACTTGAATGACATTGATATCACCTCGTTTCGACTCGCGACTGGCTACCATGAGCACGGAACAGCCCGACAGACTCAAGATAAGCAGGCACATGACAAACAGGTTTGGTCTGCGCATTCTCTCCCCCCTCATTCGCCATGTCTAAGATCAGGGCGTGAGCATAACGGCTTGCTAAGTAATAGACATGGCCCATACGACAAGTATCTCATAAGGCCATACAAACCTCTTACAAAGTACTACGCGTAAACGGAATGTCAAAGAATATTAAGAAATGAGTGCGATTTGTGAGGACGCACGGAGAAGATGGCTATGGTATTTCTACATCAACTATATTGGACAGCCAATAACAAGACCGTTCCCAGATCGGGTATGGGCGGCCACATAGGCGTTACAAAATGTTGACCTGCGATTTGTTAGTTATGCAGGCTATAGTCTCAAGCTGCCTCAGCAGTCCTGTGCTCGATGCCCGATAAAGGCATCTGACCCTCAACGTCCGATCGAGAAGAATTCCTCGATGCGGGTTTTGATTTGATCCCGTACCGTGCGAAAGGCCGTACGCCGCTCTTCATCTGGCTCCAGTACGGCAGCGGGATCCTCGAAGCTCCAATGAACCAGATACCCTGTATGAGGCCAATGAGGGCAGGACTCCTTGGCCTGATCGCACACGGTAATCACATAGTCGAATGCCTGATCAGCGAATGCGTCCATGTGCTTTGACTGCTGTGCAGAAATATCGAGGCTCAACTCCTGCATGGCCATCACCGCGCCACGATTGAGACCGACTGGATGCGTCCCGGCGCTATACACGGCATACCGATCTCCTGCCAGATGGCGTAGCAATCCTTCCGCCATCTGGCTACGAGCCGAATTCCCTGTACAGAGAAACAAGACTCGCTGTTTCATGAACAACAGCTCGTCGAGCAGCAGGCCGCCTGGCTCGCCTCTGGTTTCGTCGCCCGTACAAACCCACTGATGAACTTGCCGTCCACGATCGGCGCGATGGCGTCAAGGTCGAGAGCAGTTCCCTCGAACAGATCCCGTGCATCCGCAGCCGTATAGACTCTGGTTGGCTCGATCGAGACCCCTTCAAATCCCGCTCGTCTCAGATTTGCGATGTACTCCTGTTCTTCCAAGGCACCGGCGACGCACCCAACCCACAATTCGATGTTGCGTTGAATCTCTTGTGGAATCTCCCCTCGAACCACGATATCCGAGACTGCCAGTCTCCCTCCCGGTTTCAAGACGCGGAAGGCTTCCGCCAACACCACCTCCTTGTCCGGCGAAAGATTGATCACGCAGTTTGAGATGATGAGATCGACGGAATTGTCCGGCAAGGGAATGTGTTCGATGTCGCCCTTTAAGAATTCCACATTCGTGACACCAGCTTGGGCCTGATTGGCCCGCGCCAACATCAACATCTCATCCGTCATATCGAGGCCGTATACTTTACCGGTCGGCCCGACTCGCTGTGCGGAAAGCAGGACATCGATGCCACCGCCCGAGCCCAGATCCAAGACCGTCTCACCCGGAGCAATCTTCGCCAATGCGGTTGGGTTGCCGCAGCCAAGCGATGCCGCCACTGCATCATGAGGCAACGTGGCAGCTTCGTGGTCGCTGTACAGATTGCCGGTGATTGAATCGAGTTGCCCCGCCTGCAAGACAGTCCCAGTCCCGCAGCAGGAACGCCGCTCCTGTTTCTGCGCCTGCAGAGCTGCCTGCCCATATCTGGTTTTGATTTCTTCTTTGAGCGTCTGTGCGTCACTCACGATTGACCTCCAATCAAGAAATGTTGATTTGTAAGATCTAAAAAATCAGCAGCAACGCGTCGAGGAAACCGCCGCCTTTGCTGCTTTCTTGAAAGAACCCACCAATTCTTCTAGCTCTTCTATCGCCTGGGCACTGAGCGAGTAGTACATCCACCGCCCCTCACGGCGATCCTCGACCAGCCCGGCATCCTTTAATACTTTCAGATGAAACGACAGACGCGATTGCGCCGCCTTCATCGCATCCGTCAGCTCACAGACACACTGCTCTCCGTCTTTCAACCGGTCAAGCAGCGCCAACCTGGTCTCATCCGACAGGGCGTGAAACACCGCCACAGCTTTCTTGGTCGAAAGAGTACGGGCAACCATGGGCCATAGATATAACAACTAATCTTGATGAGTCAAGCGCTGGGGGAGGGGATGAGTCACCTGAGTCGTACGACCTGCGGTTTACAAAATTCAGATAGCCCGACCTCAGATAACCTAACCCCACAAGAAACAAAAAAACAGGAGACTGGCACGGTTGGTGCTGATGGGACTGGTTTGTCCTGTGCTGGTAGCAATGAGGTAGCAGATGTAAAGAACAATGAAACAATGTTAAGCGTGTTCTATGTCTTAACCATGCCCTCCCATACCTGTTGCAATCTGTAATTTCACTGAACATTATGCTGCTCCAACTTGCTCGAACCGGCACATCCTCTGTCCGTCATGGGTTTGAGACTCTTTTTTTCTCGGCGCCACCAGGATAAAAAGGGAAGCCTCTTAGACGTCGAGATCTATAACGTAGATTTTGCGAGTGCCTTGGCGGGGCCTCCCAGGGCAGTAGAAACAAATTTCTATAGAGCCCGCACAGAGTGATCGCAAAGATTTAATGCTCTTTTTAGATACAGTGATGAATCAATTTAGATACTAGATTCCTGTTTCATGGAGATGTGCTGCCTGCACTTTTGTGGAATATGTGGAGAATTACTTTCTGATTTTCGGCATGCAGATTGCCTTAGCCTATTCAATTGAGCTGGGAAACACGAAATCTTCTGAGGCATAGGGCAACGGCAATGCAAACCAGCTAACCATCTTTTCGCGTGAATACCTGAAAGGAGCTCATGATGAGCAAACGAATCATTTTCTGCGCGGATGGTACGTGGAACGGCCCTTACGAAGAACAAGGCACCGCCCACATACGGGACCCCAAACGTCATCCTCACAGGGCTTTAACGCCAATTTGTCACAACGTCGACCGTGCACGACTCGTGGCCCTACACCAAAGATTGCTATTCGGAAATGACACTCACATTAATAAGGAGCTTTAATTATGGCTGAGATCCTGTCGATGAAGCAGACCGTGCTATTCGCGTGGAGTCTGTATGCGGTTAACGGTCTGTTCATCTCCCTCACTGGCTGCGGGAGCGGGGACGGACTTCCCCCTCCCAATCCGCCATCGGTGGCCACGATGACCACCATGGCAGGCACAGGAGTGCGTGGCTTTAATGGGGATAATCAACCGGCCACTCCGGCCCACCTGAGCGACCCTGTTGGCGTCGCTGTAGACCGGGCAGGTAATCTGCTGATTGCAGATCATAATAACAATCGCGTCCGGCGGGTCGACGTCCAGACGGGGATTATCACCACCGTGGCAGGCACGGGGGTCCTAGGCTTTAATGGGGATAACCAACCGGCCACCTCAGCTCAGTTGAACTACCCTTATAGCATCGCCGTCGACGGGGCGGGCAATCTGTTGATTGGAGATATCGCCAACCAACGTGTGCGCCGTGTTGGGCCGTAAGGTGAGAGGGTTTAGCGCAGGGTGGAGAGATAAGGCGCTCCAAATGAATCCTTGCGCATGGGTAACTGAGCACCAAAAGTTTATTTTCCAGGAGTCTGAGGGGCCCAATCGCCCTGTCCGGAGAGCCGGCGGTCTGTCTCAACACGCTTCAATATTCACCGCTGAAAACCAAGGGTTTCCGTTACAGTCTCAGCCTAGCCATAATCATAGGTTCTAATTTGTCATTGATCGCATGTATAACCGCCATTCCCTCGATGCCAACGGAGGAGGTGACCCGCCCCCAGTTGTTAGGCGACTTGCTCAAATAGTCCTGCATACACCGGGTTGGCTCGATCGTCTCTGGAATTGATGGCCGGTAACCCAAGCGTAATTTGGGCGAGTGTCTGCATGTCCAGAGGCTACAAGGCTACTATGGACGGTCGGATATTTACGGCAACATTGCGTCCCCTCTCCCCCTCACGGGAAACTCCTATATCATTGCCGCATGAATGGATTCATCTCTGGCTTTGCAGTAGACTGGTTTCCGTTCAACTTGTGAGATGACTTGACGACGTTGCTGGAGTTGTGAGAGCGGACTCTCTCGTGAATCGTTGCGATGCCGCACCTTGAATCGCACACCGTACGCCGAATTGGATGGCTCCGTGCCGCGGTGCTAGGCGCAAATGACGGTATTGTATCCACGGCGAGCCTCATCGTAGGCGTTGCCGCAGCAGGCGCAAGCTCAACGAGTATTATGACCGCAGGCGTGGCCGGTCTTGTGGCCGGCGCGATGGCGATGGCCGCAGGTGAGTATGTTTCGGTGAGTTCGCAAGCCGACACCGAGCGCGCGGATCTCGCTCGGGAGCGTATGGAACTCGCAACGAACCCCGAGCAAGAGCACAGAGAAATGACTGCAATCTACGTTGCACGTGGACTGGATGTAGAACTCGCATCCAAAGTCGCAACCCAGCTGATGGCACATGATGCACTCAGTGCCCATCGTCGTGATGAGCTCGGAATATCCGACACCATGACCACACGACCAGTTCAAGCTGCCTTGGCATCAGCCATCACATTTTCGGTGGTGCTGCCCTACCTCTCCTCATCGTCCTGTTGGTACCCGCTTCTGCACTTATGTGGGCTATTTCTGGAGGTTCACTTCTCTTTCTAGTTCTTTTAGGCTCCCTGGCTGCGCGGGTCGGCGGCGCTTCTGCGATGATTGCTGCTACGCGGGTTACCGTTTGGGGCGCCTTGGCGATGGCTGTGACCGCTTGGGTTGGAGCGTTGTTTGGGGTTCCTGCCTGATCCGTGCCGCTCCTGTTCACCGAAGAAGACGGCACCAGCAATCGCTTTCCAGAAAGCACACGGATCTGGCCTTTATGGTTGCCTTCCTCGGCATCTCCCGCAAAAATTGCTTATACTCAATGCCTGCCCTTGACTGAAACCGATCACGTATGAAGCCGGAGCACTTGTTTCATTAACGTTGCTCTGTCGTTTCCCTCTCAGCGTTTCTCCCGATGACCTCATGTACGCCACCGGCCACAAGATGCTGAATAAGGTTGTAGAAAATGATCGGGACCATGACTCGGGGATAGGCCGACAGAACCAATGATGCTAAGACCAGTCCCGTTCCATTGTTATTCATCCCCAATCCATACATAAGCGAGACCCGTTCCGCATCATCGAGCTTGAACAGTCGACTCAACCAGTAGCCGGCGGAAAAGGCCGTGACACAGAGGCCCGCGGTGATCACCAACGTAACCGCGAGGAAGTCATAGTCGCGGTCCGCGACCGCCTGTGGAAGGGAGACCGATCCATTCGAGTAGTTCAACAGCAACAAGACAACGGCGTTGATCAGTTTGATGAACGGCATGGCGGCTGTCAGTTTTACTTCTGGCATGACGAAGCGCACCGCAAGGCCCAACAGGGAGGGTAACACGATCCAGAGACCCAGGAACGCTCCCGATCCATAAGCGGCAAGGGTATGAATGACCTGCTCATATTCCTCCGAAGCCATTTCCCCGAACGTATACAGTGCGATCGGCGTCAAGACAGGACTGAGAACCGTCGAGGCAAGGACGAGTCCCAAGCTGAGCGCCAGATTGCCATTGGAGTTCTGGGCCCAGGCGGTTGACGCTCCGGCAATCGGCATGGCCGCCACCAAGGCCAGCCCGACGAGGATGTGTTGGGCTTCCTCCGGTTCATACCACAGCCGCATGACGATGGTGACCAGAAAGATATAGGCCATAGGGATAACGAGATTGGCGGTGAGCCCCGCAAACAGAACCCCTGTCTTCTTGGCTAACGATCTGAGGTGCGAGGTCTTGACCCCCAATCCCGCATTGAACATCAAGGTCGGAAGTAGGAGCAGGAGTAAGGAGACACGGAGCGTCTCATTGAACATGTGGAGCTCACCAAACGTGAGATTGCGAATCCATAGCCCGACTGTTGGCCATATGGCGGAGAGGGTGTAGGCACCGATTAAGAACCAGAGCAGATGATGATGGATGAACTGGGACAATGAGCGAAACGTGAAGTTGCGGCTATCCCTACCCATTTCTTTTTGTAGAAATTGAAACCAACAAGGTCACTAATTTCATGCGCTCCATAGCAGTCCATCTGTTGCCGAGCTGGCCTCCCCGGAATGGTGCGCGGTTATGACACCGTTGCCTATTGACATATAGGGCGAACCTCCGTGGAAGATATAGTGGAACACCTCAGCCAGATGGTTAGAGGGCCAGCGATAAGGACTCATTCCGGACATGAGCACGAGGGCGTTACTCCATCGTCAGTACCACGCGACAACGGGCCTTGCCGCTCAGCATCCGGTCGTAGGCGGCCGCTGCCTGTTCCAGAGGGAATGCCTCCACAATCGGGCGGATACCGGTCAAAGCACAAAAACTCAGGGCATCCTCCGAGTCCCGCGCAGTGCCTGACGGCCACCCCTGAATCGTCCGGCGTGCGCCGATCAGTTGAAGCGGTGTCACGGTCATGGGGTCAGTCGACGCCCCAAGAACAATGAGCTTGCCGCCGACCCCCAACCCGTCGATCATGTCCGACATGGCTTTCCCGCTCGGCGCCGTTGCCAAAATCACGGCGGCTCCGCCGAGACTGGCCAGCGCCTTCGCTGGGTCAGTCGTTTCGGCATCGAGGTAGCGTTCA
>JAHBWQ010000053.1 GCA_019636915.1 Nitrospira sp.
TACTCGGAGAAGCAGGGGGAGCCATTATGAAGTGTGCTGACACTGACGTGAGGAGGATCGTACCTAGACCACCTAGCTCCCTTCGCCGGGAAAGAGGCGCGAACTAAGAAACCGTAGGTCGATGGTTCCTTTGCAACAGCCGGTCGACCGTTGTCCCTTGCTGGCCTTCTGATCTCTCTGCAGAACTCCTAAGCGACATCTCAGCTATTTCTCTGATCCCCCGGCTTTTGTGGGATGGCAGTGTCTACGGGCAGACCGTATTCTGACCCGCATGACATCTCAGCACCAATCCCTTCCATGGTGGGCCATTATACGCGGGGTCACAATCGTCTCTGGTACGACCTTTCTGGCGGGCATGCTGCTCGCTGCTTTTGGGATTACGCCCAAGATTGATCCTGGCTTGTATCCGCTGCTTGCCCTGCTGGTGGGAGCAATGAGTGTTTCGGTGGCACTCCGTATGACAAATACCACCCGACCCGCCTGTCTCGTTGCAATGGGTGTAGGAATCTGGCTTCTCAGTGGGACAGCCGTACTCCTGGACGTACAGTCACTCGCGGGCTGGTTCCAGAGCAGTATTTCCATCGTCGCAACAGTGCTCTTAGGTCGATTGTTGCTGGGCATCACTCTGGACGAACCCGTTCAATCCTCTTATGCGCCTATCGTACGGAGCATGCCACGGTCACGCCGAAATGTGTAAGACAGTCATTATTGAATGAGATGGCAGGCGTAAGGCTCCCCAACTCCCCTAACGGTATTCGTCCGTTACCTCGACTCCTCAGCAAGGCAAAGGTGCTTGGGGGGGCGAGAAAATCCATCGAAGTCGCTACCTGATACAAGCCGCATTTCTTGGTTCTCGGTTCTTCTCAAGACCGGGATGGATGCCTAGAGATTCCTCAGCCATCCTGACCTGATCCGGGGAGCGAGCACCCTTCAAACAATCGAAGCTGGTTTGGATGTCGTTTGACTCTCCAGGACCCAAGTAGTCGTAGTGCCTTCCTCGGCTTGCTGGGCGGCCTCGATTCTTTTAATAACTCCTGGACCTGTTCCCATGTGATCCGCTCAAAGTTCTCAAGATCGCTTTCTCGGAGATTCAAGCTCCGTTCTGATACAGGTCTTTGCCGTTTGCCTGCTGGTCGATTCAACCAACGAAGTTGGAAATACCAGTTTCCAGACCAGTCGGTACCGATGGTGTACACGGTGCCGATCAACCCAGCTGAATACCCGAGACGGGCAGTTGTCAGACGAAGGTAGAGGTCCTTGATGATGTCTGATCGGGTGAGCATGGATGGTATCCAATGGTTACATGCATGGCAATCGAAGTCAAGTTGGTAACCGAGAAAGGAAGGTGCCTAGAGAACTGCTCACTTCATTCGAACTCAGAGATCGCTCAGTCACTGCAAATATCAAGGAATATGATGTTATGGATCGATGACATTAGGAACACTTGTGATCAGTGCATCAGAACTGATGATATGCCATCATTGAGGTCCTGTCAATAGGTGTGTAAATGGAATCAGGCGGCGACCTCCTGTTGAATGACTTTGGGTGCCTGCTTCCTTCCGTCGACAAACGGGACCCCGGCATAAACCAGGGGCAACAGCTCCGGCGCATTCAGGCGCCGGAAACTCTGCTCAGCGACCTGCAGCAGTTTCCAAATCAAGGCTGTGGCGGACTCCACCCGTTTGAACCGCTTGCCCGCCGTCGTCCGCAGTCGGACCGACGCAAACGGCGACTCCACGACATTGGTGGTGCGCAGATGGCGCCAGTGCTCCTTCGGGAACTGATAAAAGGTGACGAGCCGCTCCCAATCGTGATGTAACCGTTCGACTGCCTTCGGGGTTAGCGCGCGATACCGACGGCTGAACTGATCTCGTAACCGCTCACAGGCTGCCTGCGTCTCCGCATACGGCAAGGTCTTCAGCCACGTGCTCGCCTCGGCCTGGTGAGTCTTCGGGATAGCATCCAGCACATTGACAAGCCGATGGTTCCAGCATCGCTGTTCGGCCGCCGTGGGCTGCTGCTCGGCCAGCGCGGCCCAGATGCCGAGATGGCCATCGGCGATGGTGCAGCGCCACGGTTTCAGGCCCCTCGTCCGCAGATCCCGCAACACCGCACCCCACGACTCCTTCGATTCGCGCTGCCCGCTCTCCACGGCCAAGACCACTTTGCGGCCATCCGTCAGCGCCCCGATCAGGACCAGTAGTGCCGCCTTGCTGTTCTCGAGGCCGGCTTTCACATACAGGCCATCCGCCCAGACGTAGACGACCTCCAGCGTGTCCAGCCGCTGCTGCTTCCACGTGGCATACTCGTCCTGCCACTGCGCCTTGAGCCGCTGGAGTGAGGCGGACGACAACGGCGCCCCCGCACCCAACAGCCCCCGCAACGCCAGCTCGAAATCACCGAGTGCCAATCCGTGCAGATACAACTGGGGGAGCAGCTCCCCCACCTGCTTCGTGCGCCGTTGGAACAGCGGCAGTAGCCGACTGACGAAGCGCTCCGCCAGGTTACGCACGCGGGGCCGCTGCACGGTAATCGTCCCGCATGTCAGGGTCAGCTTCCGGGGTTTGCCATACCCGTTGCGGTATCCCGCCGGAGCGTCCACGGCGACCAGCCGCTCCGATTTCGCCCGGCCCAGCCGCATTGTGACCTCTTCGACGAGCAGCCGCTGGATAAACTGCTGGATGTGACCGCGCACAAAGTCTTCCAGATGGTCCCACAGATTCCTTGACTCGACTCCCGTCCCTATGTTCTGCTCGTTCACGGCGGTGCCTCCTCTCTGTGCCGGGCCTCGGCTCGGTGGGTTTGGTCACCCGAAAGGTTGCCACCGCCCTTTTCCTATTTCCACACCTGCTGTTTATACCTCCCATCATTATGCCTTGCACTTTGCCGGCAGTACTCTTAAGATGCCGCCGTTTCCCCATTCAAAACCTGACTAGTCAGAGCATGATGACCGGCGTATGTACGCCACTGCAATGCACCTTTTATAGGTGTTTCATGCCAGAGGAACCTATCAGACCCGGTGATAGGGAGCAGAAGCGGCAGAAAAGTCTCCAGCGCCGAGTCTTACAACATCTCAAGCACCACGGGCCTAAACATTATGACAATCTTTTTATTCTCTTCGACCCATACAGAACGGGAGAGACCGGCTTAGCCGTACAGGCTCTCAAGCTAGGGCACTATGTCAAGATAGACCAAGACAGAATGGTCCAGATTACAGACGTAGGGTTACGGCTTCTTGAGGAACAGTCTGGTTAATCCTGAGGCCACTGCCAGAGTGGAACTGTGTCTGGTCGCCTGCCTCTCCAACAATACGCTTCCTTCTAGAGGTCCTTGTGTCCTTTGAGGAGTGCTGACATTTGGGTGAGGAGGACCGTCCCCTCGTACACAGTCGTCTATTGAACCGAACCGTCAGTCATCGAGATTGTTCCCTTGTGACCTCCACTTCCTGTGACAGCCGTTAGCTGAGCGTGGCGTGCTGAGCAATTTCACGCTGATCCTCATACCATTGACGTTCTTAGTCTGGCCATAACAGGGTAGAGTCTCTCGGATATAATGAAGTGACTCACGCTCACACAACGCTGGTGTTTCGGTGTGACCATGCTGGGTCAGGGTCAACCAGCGAAGGAATTGACCGGCCTGGTTGCTGATTTTTGGCTCCGGCGCAGTCTTTTATAATGCCCCCCTCTTTTGAGTACTGTCCAGTTTGGTTTGGGTTCCTGTAGATTTCGGCAACTTGGCTGTGGAATGCGGTTGCGGACCAGGGTTCTTGACAGCACGCCGACGGCCTCCTAGACTCACGCACCTCTTTGATTAGGAACACAGATGAAGCGGACTGCTTCCATGCTGGTGTCATCCTCTCTGTCTGTCCTCCCTTACAAAGGAGCGTGAGTCTATGAACGAATCAAACGATCCTTCCATGCCGTTGTACGCCCAGCAGAAATCCACTGGAGGCCTGTCGAGGATAATAGTCGAGCGGATGGGGGCAATGGTGATCGGTCTTGTGTTGGTCATGATTACTGGTTGTGCAGCATCGTTTTTCAAAGAAGAAACCGTTGCTGAACGATTCGACAAGGCGATGAAAAAGCTCGCGGAGCGTTGCGCCAAAGAACCGCCGAAGCCTGGCGACACCACCTGTGATCCGTTGAAGCTCAAGCCGGCTGATCCCTTGGCCACCGAAGAAGGACGATTTGCTCACTCGATTAAGATCCCAAATCCATTGCCGGAAGACAGTGGCTATAAGCCAGGGATGTCCACGAAAGAATACTTTGATCATCTCTGTAAAACTGAAGCGGGGGAATTCATCTTCAAGACGGTAGAAGGTGTCGACGGAGTCTTTCAGATGAGACCGAGGGTGATGGCGACAGACTATGAAATGATGCATCTGTATGTGCTGGAAGATCCTTACAACCCGTACCAAGCGCTGTCAGAGGAAAGCTATGTGAATCCACGTTACGCGGATGCAGTCAAAACTAAGGATGTCAAAAAGAGATCTTACAAGCTGTATAAGCCTGATCAGAATTATAAATTTCTTGAAAAACTGATTCCTGCATCCCTCCAGAGTCAGACCGATGTGGCTAAGTATTTTCGCTATACCAGGCCAAACACCCAGAAGCTAGTCTATGAAGACGGCCAATATATGTATCCGCGTGACCAACAACCGCCCCTGATCGAAGAACAGGTGAAGGAGCCGATAAGCCGTTATGGATTTACCTGGAGAGGGATCACGCGTCCGCATGACCGTGAGCTAGGGGTTGCTGGAGGTGAAGTCATCATTCTCGATGTGCAGACGAATGAGGTATTGGCTGTACGGCGGGGATACACCATGAGTCTTGGAAAGACACCAGAGACAGTTGCAGGAATCTGGTGGCTTAGTGCAGCAAAATGCCCTGCATCAATGCCAGGAGATGAGCATTATTTTATCCACAAAGTCTTGAAACCTTCCAAGTCCGTTAGTTAGAGGAGATTCTGTATGTCGGATCTCACGCTTGCTCAATTGAAGAAAGCTTATGATGCCGCGCTCGAGCAAATTGCTGCGGAGTCATTTCTTGCATTTGGGATGCAGCCGGACGACTTTATCCAGAAATTGCAAGCTGGAAATAACCCGGGCGCAATTCCAACTGATCCAAACCTTGATGGCAAACTCCGTATGACTTTGGGGCAAGCACAAACGTTCGAAAGTCGCTATACCATCATCGATGCCTATCAAAATGACGCGACCGGATTCTCAGCCGTGGCGTTGCGCGACAACGATACTCCGAATCGTGTCGTGATCGCCGTGCGGAGTACGGAATTCAATAATGACCGGACGCGTGACCTCGGGGCCGATTCGCAGATCTTCACGAGCGGGTTCGCCTTCGATCAAATCCTGTCCGCTCAGGATTTTCTCAACCGCGTTCGGCCTCAATTGCAGCCTGAGGAGAAGATTGACTTGGTAGGCTATTCGCTGAGCAGCAACATTGTGCGTACTCTTGCTGCCATGTATCCGGAGATTGTCAATCAGGACTCAGGCAGCAACGTGGTCTTCAATGCAACAGGGCTTGGCGAGTTCAGTGATCCCACCGGCCAAAACCGGCCGCGCAATATCGTGCTGCAAGAGATGCTGAGTCTGTACAGACAGGTTGAAGCAGATCCCAACAGTGCAACGGATGTGCCGATACAACTTTCACTCTTACAGCTGGCGGCCATTGCTGCATCGCCCGTTGATCACACGGATCCAAATGGGAATATCTATCCATCCCCACGGCAGGACTTTGCCGAGGCCTATATCCATAACAGATACGGCACGTTCTACAACGACTTTGGCACCACCGTTGCCGAACCCTCCTTTGCCCAATATTTTGGAGTCGCCCTCTCAGGCTTCGATGCGAACGCTGTCGCGAATTCGGGCAACCATCCAGTTCCTGTCGGCATCGCGATTGAAGGTCAGCCGGTGGTGGAAATTCCAGGTCTGGCTCCTCGATTTGATTATCTCAATACTCATAGTCTGACGCTCATCGCAGATTCGTTACGTCTTCAGATCCTCTTCAAAGAAATCGATGACTCGATTTCAACGGATGCCATCCAAGCGATCTTTCAGGCGTCCTCTGCAAGTGCCGCGAACACCTTACTCGGACGGGCTGAAAAAGACACATTAGAAAACGCACTCGATGCGGTTCGGAAAGCGTTATTACCGGTGGATCAGAGCTTTCAGCTTACACCGTCTTCTGATGAGGCTGGCAGCTTCGGCAATATGGCCAACCGCACGGTTTTTCACAACAACATCACGGCGGTTGAAAACGTGCTGCCTCCAGAGCCGAACCCGTATCGCATTGAGGTCTTAGTCGATCGGCCGCTCGAAGAGATAAAAGGCGACGCGCTGCTTGATGATGCGGCGGGCAAAGGGCTGGCCTATCGCTACGCTCTCACCGCGATGAATCCATTTGTGATTATTGGCCCGACCTATGGCCAACACAATACAAATGGGGAATTGGCACTCTTTAATCCAGCGACAGGTCTGGGCACAATCACGACTGATTACATTCAGGATCGAGGGTTATTCCTCGCAGCTAAAGTGGCGCTGAATCAAGCCAATCTGAATGGACCGCTGAATCCATTTGCGCTCACACACTATCATGACAACACCACGGCGTATGACATTCCGTCTGGGCTGAGTATTCCCCCTGGTGTGCAGCGGGAGTATATTTTGGGGTCGGATAACGCGGAGACCATTACCGGCGGATCGCTTTTTACTAATGACCATCTCTACGGGGGCGATGGCGTTGATCTGCTCATCGGCAATGGGGGTAACGACTATCTCCAAGGTGATGCCGGAAGCGATCAACTGGAAGGTGGAGCGGGAAGCGATACGCTGGTCGGAGGTCGAGGCATTGATGTGCTGGAGGGAGGGACCGAGAGCGACTTTCTCGACGGCGGGCTTGAGAACGACATCCTGAGAGGGGGAGACGGTCTTGATACCTACCTCATCCGCGCCGTCGATGGGGCCGACACGATTGAAGATTCGGATGGTCGCGGCGTGGTGGAGTTCGATGGGAAGATTTTGGTCGGCGGCCTGCGGCATGCCGGCGACCCCAGCAATGTGTTTCACAGCGCCGATGGGACGATCACGTATAGGAAAAGTGGAGCCGATCTGACCGTGACCGGCTCCGGACCGGTGACAATCAGAAATTTCAGTTCCGGCAAACTCGGGATTCGATTGGTGGCGGAAGAGACGTATGCCGAGACGACGCGTACGGAGTTTCTCAAAGTCGATGGGTATGTGCAGGTCGGTACCGATCCGCAAGGCGCGCCGATTTTTGAGCCAGTGTATCTTCCTTTCTTCGATGACTCCGACAATGATACGCGGAGTACCAGCCTGATCGGCGAACCTGTGCAGGGAGAGCTGACGCCGGAGATTGATGACGACCACCATACTCTCATCCACGCAGGTGGAGGTGAGGATATCGTCATCGCTGCAGGTGGTGACGATGAGGTGTATGGAGAGGGAGACAACGATATCCTGGTTGGGGCGGGTGGCCACGACCGACTGCACGGCGGGGCCGGCTCCGACTTCTTGACCGGTGATGATGGTGCTGATGTGACTGTGAGCGGCAATGACTATCTCGACGGAGGCGAAGACGATGATGTGCTCTTGGGGTATGCCGGGGCCGACATTCTCCTCGGGGGAGAAGGCAATGATCATCTGGAAGGCGATAACCAGGAATCGCTGATGATCGGCAACTATGGCGGTGACTATATAGACGGTGGAGCCGGCCATGATCAGTTATATGGTGGGGGTGGGACTGATGTCCTGATCGGGGGAGCCGGTAACGATTTTCTCTTGGGCGATACTGCGATCTCGCAAGACGGGACGCCGGAGGCCGGTGGCGCCGACTCGCTCGACGGCGGCAGCGGCGACGATTATCTCGACGGACAATTCGGCGATGATGTCCTGGTGGGTGGGCTCGATCATGACATCGTCAATGGTGGAGATGGCAGCGATGTACTGTACGGCGGAGAGGGGAACGACACGCTCTCGGGCGACGTGCGCGTCGATGAGTCAGGCAGCAATTATGCTCTACAAGACTATCGAGGGGCGGGTGGAGATGACTTGCTGTTTGGCGGAGAGGGAAACGATATCCTATTGGGCGGCGAGGGGAGTGATCGGTTGCAGGGGGGGATCGGCGACGATTCACTCGTTGGAGGCTATAACACGCTTATCATTTCACATGCCGACCCGCTGTTTTGGACCCTGTTTACTGCATCAGGCAGCGATTGGCTCGATGCGGGTGAGGGGAATGACCAGCTGTTTGGTGGCATAGGGAACGATACCTTCTTGGGCGGGCAGGGCAATGATACGTTGCGCGGCGGCGGGGGCGACGATGTATTAGAGGGCGGCGCTGACGACGATGTGCTGTACGGAGATTATTACGATCCTGAAATAGGGGCGAATCCCTTTCGTGCCGCCATGCTTGGCCTCAGCGGTCAGGATCGTCTGGAGGGAGGAGATGGAAATGATCTGCTCTATGGAGGCGAACAGGCTGATATGCTGTTGGGCGGGATGGGAGATGACCTTCTCGACGGTGGGGAGGGAGATGATGTGCTCGATGGTGGGGACGGGGCAGATGCTTTCTATAGTGGATATGGGAATGACGTGGTCTATGCGGGAGGAGGAAATGATCGCCTGACGGATGGAAGAGGCACTGACACGTTATACGGAGAAGAGGGAGATGATGAACTGATCAGCGGCAATGAATATTTCGATTCGGGCACCTCTGTTCTGGTCGGCGGCAGCGGCAATGACAGGTATTTCGTCGACAGTGCAGCGGATACGGTGGTGGAAGAGGCTGATGCCGGAGTGGACAGTGTCCGATCGCTTGTCAGCTACACGCTGCCCGATCATGTGGAGAACTTGCGTACCTTCGGTGCGGCCTCAGTCGCCACCGGTAATTCGCTGAACAATGTCTTGTTCGGTGAGACAGTCGATGGGAAGGCTGGAGATGACCTATTGAGCGGGACCCGCTACATCTTCGGAGTTGGATATGGGAAGGATACCATCACAGACCGTACCACAGTGAATGAGTACGGTTCCAACAGCGAGAACGTTCATTTGCACGGCAACAATGTTGTGCAGTTTCTTGCCGATGTGTCGCCTCAGGACATCCGCTGGGAACGCAGCGGAAACGATTTACTGCTCCGTATCGATGGAACCGGGGACACACTCGCGATGCCATCATTCTATACGGTGGCGTTCACCCAGGGGGACTACCTGTTTTCGCCGAATATTTACTTGCCGGAGAAGAGACTGGTCTCGAGCGGTAGCCCCTTCTATCTCGCACCTTCTCAGATCGAGCGATTCGAGTTTGCCGATGGAACGGTCTGGGGTGCGGATTTCTTCGGTGGGACGATGATGGGCGACCATCACGCGAATCTCTATACGTTTGGGCGCGGAGCCGGGCACGACACGATCCTCGATTTCGACTTTACCTCCGAGCAGTCAGTGGATGTGCTGCGGATGGCAGATGGGGTGTCGCCCGGTGAGGTGGTTGCTGACCGTGTCGGAGACAATCTGGTGCTCCACATCGCGGGTACGACGGATCAGCTGACAGTGCAGTCGTACTTTGCCGCGGTTTCCGTCCGGTTCAGGTTGTTTTCCACGACCTGGAACGTCGATGCCTATCGGGTAGAGCAAGTCCAGTTTGTTGATGGGACGACCTGGGATGCGGCCGCCATCAGCAATCAACTGACGAATCTGACCGGTACGGAGGTGCGTGACATTCTGCGTGGGAATGTTCGCGCTAATACCATACAGGGGTTGGCGGGGAACGATTGGCTGGAGAGTTTTGACGGCGATGATGTGCTCGAGGGTGGGGTAGACAACGATACCCTGCTTGGTGGCTCGGGGGATGACACCTATGTGTTTAACCTCGGCGACGGCATCGATACGATCGAGGATACCGCGACGGGTGGGGAGCGCAACCGGATTCAGTTCGGGGCAAGTATTACTCAGAGTGATCTTCTCTTCATGCGTAATGAATCGGCGAGGACTCTGACCATTCAAGTCGGCAGCAACGGGACTAACAAGCTGGTGCTGACCGATTTCGATCCAACCGGGGCATCAGGCTCATTGGTGGTCGAGACCTTAGTCTTTGCTGATGGGACGACGACCAATCTTGCCGATCTCTTCGGCACGCCGGTTAATCATCCGCCGACAGTCGCTCACCCTGTGGATGATCGAACGGTCTTAGAGGATACGCTGTTGAGCATCCAGATTCCCGCCGACACCTTTGTCGATCCTGATGCACAGGATGTGTTGACGTACAGTGCGACATTGGTAGATGGGACAGCGTTGCCGACTTGGCTCAGCTTTCATTCGACGACACGCACGTTCACGGGGACCCCGGACGATGCGCAAGTGGGAAGTCTCGATCTCAAAGTCACGGCTACGGACACTGGCAACCTCACGGCTTCGGATGTCTTCACTGTGACGGTCACCAATGTAACGGAGGCCCCGACGGTGGCCAATCCACTCGCCGATCAGACCGCGGTGGAAGATGCCCTATTCGACTTAACAATGCCCGCCGATACGTTTACCGATCAAGATACGATCCACGGGGATACGCTGACCTATGGCGCCACGCTGGCGAACGGCACGCCCTTGCCGACTTGGTTGAGCTTCAATGCGATCACCAGAACGTTCAGCGGTACGCCAGGCAATGGGGATGTGGGAGGGATGAATCTCGCCGTGACGGCGACGGATGCGGGAGGACTGAGTGTGACGAGTCTCTTCACCCTGTCGGTACAGAATGTGAACGATGCGCCGACGATCGTGAATCCGCTGGTCAATCAAACGACGCTGGAGGATGCGCTGCTCAGCATTCAAGTGCCGGCCAACATTTTTGCCGATGTGGATGCAGGGGATACGTTGACCTATAGCGCTGCGCAGGTAGATGGAACGGCATTGCCGACGTGGCTGACATTTGATCCAGCCACTCGCACGTTCAGCGGCACCCCCACGAACAGCGAGGTTGGCACACTCGATCTGGCCGTTACGGCGAGCGATGTCGGAGGGCTGAACGCCACCAGCGTCTTCACCCTCACCGTTCAGAACATGAACGATGCGCCGACCGTGACTAATCTGATCGCCGATCAACAGGCCACACAAGGCACAGCCTTCAGCTTCCTTGTGCCGGGCAACGCCTTTGCCGATGTCGATGTCGGCGATACGCTCACGTACAGTGCGACCTTGACGAACGGCACGTCCTTGCCGACCTGGTTGAGCTTCAATGCGACCACCAGAACCTTCAGCGGTACGCCGGGTAGCGGTGATGCAGGGGTGTTGACGATCAAAGTCACAGCGACCGATACGGGGACGCTCAGTGCATTTGATCTCTTTGATCTGAGAGTCAACAGCCTGGATCAAGTGCTCACCGGGACAGCAGGCAGCGATGTATTGACAGGCGGAGTTGGCAACGACCGGCTCATTGGTCTCGCGGGGAACGACACCCTGGTCGGTGGGGAGGGAAACGATCTTCTCGATGGGGGCGCCGGAACCGATGTGCTTCGCGGTGGGGTGGGTAACGACACATATGTGGTTGATGCGGCGGGTGATGTGGTGACGGAGAATCTCAACGAAGGCACCGATATGGTACAGACTGGGCGTACCTACACGCTCGGCGCCAATGTCGAGAACCTGACGTTAACCGGCATCTCCGCCATCAACGGTACCGGCAATACGCTCGATAATATGCTCATCGGCAATAGTGCCGGTAATACCCTGACTGGTGGGGCTGGAAACGATACGCTGAACGGCGGAGCAGGAACCGATACCCTTGCGGGTGGTACAGGCAATGATACGTATCTCGTCGATGCGACCACCGATGTGGTCACCGAGCTGGCGAATGAAGGGACTGATACTGTGCAGAGTACCGTGAGCTTTACCCTCGGCGCCAACGTTGAAAACCTCACGCTCACGGGTACGGCCTCGATCAACGGGGTCGGCAGTTCGGCGAATAACGTCTTGGTCGGCAACAGTGGCAACAACATCTTGGACGGCCTGTCCGGTGATGACACGATCACGGCCGGGGCCGGCAATGACACGCTCTTGGGCCGCAGCGGTAACGATGTGCTCAAGGGTGAAGATGGCACTGATATGCTTGATGGTGGGGCAGGCAACGACCAATTGTTTGGTGGGGCAGGGAATGACACCATCACCGGCGGTAGCGGAGCGGACCAATTCACCGGGGGGACAGGTAACGACACCTTGATCGGCAATTCCGGAAACGATCTCTACTATTTCTCGCGGGGCGATGGTCAAGACACCATCATTGATTCCGATCCATTCCGGAGTAGTCAAGACAGAGCGGTGTTTGGGGCGACGATCAATCCGCTCGATCTGATCATCAGTCGCCAGGTCAACGACCTGCGGCTGGCCGTGCATGGTTCAGCCGATCAGGTCACCATTAGAGACTGGTATCTCAGTCCCAATGATCGCATTGAGACGGTGCAGGCTGGGAACGGTACGCTTCTGCTCAGTTCGCAGGTGGATCAACTGATTCAAGCCATGGCTTCATTCAGTCAGCAGTCCGGCCTCACCTGGGATCAGGCGATCGATCAACGGCCGCAGGACGTGCAAGCCATTCTGGCAGCGAATTGGCAGTAGACCTGAAAAGATGAGTGGTGAGGCCGGAAGAGTTATGGGGAGAACAGGAATGAGGGATTGGAGTAGAGATAATAGAGGTCAAGATGTGACTCCTTAGTATTTTCCATGATCACTCGTCCATGCCTATTCCAAGACCGTGCTTCTAGAGATCTTGTTGGTGTTCAAATTACGATCAGATAAGTGTATCTGCCTCCTTCACTTCGGCCTGGCAGTGACTCAGGTCGCGGGTCAGCATGTTATGTCGATGCAGCAAACGAGATGGATTCAACGGGGCGGATATCTGCCGGTACGAGTACACACCGAAGTCTTCAATAAGGAACGACGCGGTCGGTTTCGACCCTGGTCAGCCAGGTAGGGCGGATGAGTCTGCGTTGCCGCTTGTCGTGTAGTCTCCGTTTTCCCTGCTCTCCCTCTGAGTAGCTCTGATCTCCTGTGAGTGTTTAAACTTAGAGCGCGTAACAAAATGACTGGTGAGGGGTGGGTGCTGTTTCGGCACGTGATGCAGCATACTGGCATTTACGGAGGAACGAATGCCAGGAACCGTCTCGAAATGGCTCCCCGACGACCTCTGGGAGCGAGTCCACCCCCTGCTGCCCAAGCCGCGACGTCGGCGAAGCCGGTATCCGGGCCGCAAGCCCCTGCACGACCGCGCCGTTCTCACCGGTATCATCTTCGTGCTGCGCACCGGCATCCCGTGGCGCGAGATGCCGGCCGAGCTGGGGTGCGGCTCCGGAATGACCTGTCTGCGTCGACTCAAGCGGTGGCACCGGAACGGTGTGTTCCAGAAGCTCTACGAGGTGCTCTTGGCTGAGCTCCACGGCGCCGACAAGCTGGACTGGTCTCGCGCGCTGGTTGATAGTGCGACCACGAAGGCGCCGAGCGGCGGTGAGAAAACAGGCCCCAATCCCACCGATCGCCGCAAGCTGGGCTCGAAGGTACACGTGCTGGTCGATGCCAAGGGCATTCCGCTGGCGATCCAGGTGAGCGGCGCCAATACCCACGATGTCACCCAGGTGATCCCGCTGGTGGATGGGGTGCCGAAGGTTCGGGGGAAAAAAGGGCAGGCCACGACAAAGACCGGACAGGCTGCAAGGGGATCGAGGCTATGACTCCGAGCCGCTCCGGGATCAGCTCCGACGCCGTGGGATCGAGCCCCAACTCGCAAAACGGCGGACCGAGCATGGCTCTGGGCTCGGCAAGACGCGCTGGTATGTCGAGAGAACCCTGGCCTGGTTCAAGCGCTATGGGAAGATTAGGATCCGCACCGAGAGGCGGGCCGAGAACTACGAAGCACTCCTCAAACTGGCAGCCTGCCTCATCTGCCATCGAAATCTCTGAGGTCATTTTGTTACGCGCTCTTAGAACAGTTCCTGTCGCTTATTCCTGGATCTTTTTCGATTCATGGTGAATCTGAAAAGGTACGGGTCAAAAAGGGTTCAGTTTGCATCTCTCCGAGATACTCCTACCCTCAACACATGGAAATTATTCTGATTGCTGTGTCGTCGCATTCAAGATTCGGTGTGCATCATTTTTGCTTAGTGTTCGGGCAATGACATGAGTAGGACGGTCTCCATCGCGGGAGGGTGGTTGGGTGTACCTATCCAGCACTGGTGCGTCTTACTCCGCGAAGTCGCAAGAGCAATCAAGCAAGGGGGAATCGCATGCGCACCGAGGGGAGAAAGAGGGGAAGGGAACGGGGAGGGTAGACGAGGACGTGACCGAGTTGGGCGGAGTTGTGCTAGGCTCGAAAAAGTGGACGCCTTCAACCTATGATCTGAGGTCTGGAGGTGAGGGATGGAACAATTACCGCGACAGCAGTATACGACGGAGTTCCGGGAGCAAGCGGTGCAGCTGGTCCTGGAACAGAAGTTGACGATTCCGGAAGCAGCAAGACGCCTAACCATGTCGGGCAAGACCCTCGAGCGCTGGGTGTGTCGAGCCCGGCAGGGCCAGCTCGCAACGCTGGGGGAGAGCCGACGGCCCGTGACGGATCTGGAAGCGGAGGTGTCCCGGCTCACACGGGATCTCGCTGAAGCGCGGATGGAGCGCGACATCTTACAAAAAGCCACCGCGTACTTTGCCAAGGCGCAGCTGCCCGGTACGCGCTCATGAGGACGCTGCGGCTCCAGTATCCCCTGAGTGTGTTGTGTCGGGTGCTGGAGGTGTCTCGAAGTGGGTACTATGCCTGGCGAACGCGCCGCCCCTCGAAGCGCGCTCAGGAAAACGCGCGCCTAGAAGTGGCGATCCAGGCCGCCCATGTGCGCACCCGGCAGACGTATGGGCCGGAGCGTCTCCAAGCGGAATTGCGTGAGGATAGGTTCCCCGCTGGGATCGGGCGCATCAAGCGGCTACGCAAGAAACTGAGACTACGCTGCACACAGGTGCGCCGGTTCACGACCACCACGGATTCGAAGCACCCGCTGCCGGTGGCAGCGAACGTGTTGGCCCAGACGTTTGACGCGATGCGCCCGAATGAGACCTGGGGCACCGACATCACGTACGTACCGACCGCAGAAGGCTGGCTGTATCTCGCTGGCATCAAGGATCTGTTCACCTGCGAGGTCGTCGGGCATGCGATGGGGGCCCGGATGACGACGGAGTTGGTAATCCAGGCACTGGGCGTGGCGGTGTGGGCGAAGCGCTCTCGCCCGGGACTGATCCACCACTCCGATCGTGGCTCGCAGTATTGTGCCCAGGACTATCAAGATCAGGTCCGCCAGTTTGGCATGACTGCGTCCATGAGTCGGAGGGGCAACTGCTATGACAACGCCCCGATGGAGAGTTTCTGGGGGACGCTCAAAAATGAGCTGGTGCATCATCGTCGCTACGAGACCCGTGAGCAGGCTCGGCGCGAGATCTCGGAGTACATCGAGATCTTCTATAACCGGCAGCGGCGGCATTCCCGGCTGGGAAATTGCTCGCCCGCTGCATTGGCCCAGCAGTGGGCCCGTCAACACCCGGCAGCGTGAGGCTGCAACTCATGGCGTCCACTATTGACAACCGGGGTCACTTTTTTTGTAGCACCTCTTGGGTCACGGCCTGCTCCAGCACCGCCTCCGCCAATACCTTCTTCAGCCGGGTGTTCTCCTGTTCCAGCGCCTTCAGCCGCTTGGCGTCCGACACCTCCAGGCCGCCGAACTTGCGCCGCCAGAGATAGTAGCTCGCATCTGAGAATCCATGCCGCCGACAGAGCTCCTGCACCGCCACCCCCGCATCCGCCTCCCGCAGGAACCCTATAATCTGTGCCTCTGAGAACCGCTTCTTCATATCCAATCTCCTTTCTATTAGGGGATTGGACTCTACATCGTCGCGCTACTCAATATGGGGGTGACGTCGGCGATCTTCGGGATAAGTGCTGGCCGTAAATTAATGGCCCTCAACACCACTACTCTGAATTGATAGAGCTTCGTTGTAAATACTAAGTAGATTGGCTGTTGTATTTGTCTGGTCAAGATCAGCAATCGATACTGAGATTCGCTTGCGAGATGAAAACATAATGTCGAGTTCTTCTGACAGGACTTTGGGGTCATATGATTGGACAACCTTACATCCAGAGAGGGAATGCGTACGTTCTGCAACATCTCCGACATCAACAGATAAAACTGGTAACCCGCATGCCAGTGCCTCTTTTACGACATCAGGAGAACCCTCCCTATATGAAGTAAGCAAGAGTGCGTCGGATGCATTCATGTAGGTCGCTACTTTTTCATGCGGGACTCCATTTAGTGTCAGAAGCATGGGTCTTTCGCGAGACAAGCAACATACAATTTTGGCCAAAGCGAAATTCTTAACGCGGTTCTCAGGGGCGGCTCCAAAAAGGACAATTTTTTTGTGAGCGGGTAATCCCAATGTGCGCCGAGCTAGTTGCTGATCCATTGGATAAAACAGGCTCGGATCAACGCCGTTTGGTATCACTTTAAAAGGTATTCCCCCCAGTTGCGTCCCCAGATGTTTTGAGACGGCGATGACGCGTAGTGCCCGACGCGCGCAGTATTTCGTGACAATACCAACCAACCTCTCTCTATATTTGATTAGCCTTCTATTGTTTCGATGTTCGTACACATCTCCGCCGTGCAGGGTAACAATCACTGGCTTTGCTGAAGGGAAAACCACAAGTGGCAAGTATCCCCAGTGACAGTGGACAAGATCATGCGCAGTCAGGATTTGACTTTGTAGATGAAATCTTGCCCATGCGAGCAGGTAATTCATCGGATTGCTTCCAGTTTGTACGGTCTTGATCTGTGCGCGCACTTTGCCTGTTCCATTGAGTGCTGTTGCCTGCTGCTTGATGCATACTGGAATCCCATCTGGAGAGTGTTGCTTTTCCCAATGAGGGCACACGAATAGGACCTTTATCACGGTATTAACGGCCCCGCTCCAACTAATAGCAACATCACGTGCCAAAACAGCCACGACAAATTGGCATGGCGGCTGTGTTTCTGTTGCGATGCGCGTTTCGGTATTGCTTCATGATTGGACCGTTCCATAATGTAGGTATTGTGTCAGTATTTATGTTGCCTAAAGGCAGGCCAATATCATCCCTTGTCTGTAAATGAGAATACTTGCAGAGGGGAACGTTTCCATCCCAGAAAACCTTAAGCTCCTTGAATGGGAACGAGCATCGCGGCCATTCTTCGCTGGATGTCGTTGCTAAGAACGAGTCGGATTCGCCAGTCTTCATATCAAGAACATATTGCTTAGACACCAAGTCGCAGTATGGCTTCCAAAATGCCATCATTTCATATTCTTTCTCTTGATCTGATGGTTTCAGCATTACCGTGATGGTAATGAGGCTCTTGCCTCGCAGGGAATTTCTGGTTCGTATCAGCTTCTTGAGATTTGTCAGCAATGTTTCGAAATTGCCTCCTTGTCGAAGTGTCTCATATTCTTCCTTTGAATTTGAGTCGACGGATATACGTATTGCATCTATGTTTGCTTTAACGACAGCCTCGATTGTCGCGTCTTTTACATATTGCAGGCTTGTTTTAAGTTCAACGTAATCAGTACTTTCAGCGATCTCTTTGATCATCCACCGGAAATTGGGGTGAAATGTTGGCTCCCCATTACCAACAACTCGTATTCGTTTGATGCGATACTCTCTTATTTGTGCGATGACTCTCCAATACGTGGAGTCGGTCATGAAGCCTGTAGGGCGTAGTTTCAGCGGTGATGTACAGTAGGTGCAGCGGAGCTGGCATCGATTGGTCAATTCGAGATTTATTGACGGTGGCAACTCAGTATCTGGGAAAATATACGGAAACTGCGTACGGATAAGATCCTTTACTCCAACCCTGTAAAGCCCAGAGGTAATAAGTTTGAAATAAGGTCGTTTTAAATACCAAATCCGTGAAATGCGATCAGTTACATTTATCTGTCTCCGCATCTTCTTTTCTATCTTGAGCAATGAAGTGTGTGGCATACAGCCTCCTTGATCGAAAGCACGCGTATCAGCTCACCCCGTGCGTTGCCAGAATGCATCATATGGTTTTCATCTGCGGTGCGAGTTAGACCAGGCAGCATCAGAAGAGTAGATGGAACTTTGTGATGCTGCGTGTGATAAGGGGACAGTTGGCAACACCCTTCCGCACATCGGGCGCGTGCAAATCCATGCAGTGCTTGCCGTGATAGGTCCATGCGCTTAACGCTTTGTTCCGGCTAAGATTTCTGAGGGCCTCCTCATGCAGGACAGTGTTTGTCAACATTCTTTGCGGATAGCACAGAGGAGCTAAGTCCATATGGGGCTAACCGCTAGGGCTGAATAGATTCAGTGGCGGAACTTATAGGTGGTTATGGTGTTAAAGTCAATGACTGGCGTGAGTCGGATTTGATTCAAAAATGGGCTGGCGGTTTCAAGTTCCAAGTGCAACGGGTAAATGAGGGCGCAGGTGCGCATAGACTTCCAGCGGCGTCGCAAAGTTGAGACATTTCCGTGGGCGCGTGTTGAGCTGATAGGCGATGGCGTTCAGCTCGCGCTGGGTGTAGCCGGACAGGTCTGTTCCCTTGGGCAAGTACTGGCGCAGCAGGCCATTCGTGTTCTCGTTGGTCCCACGTTGCCAGGGACAACGGGGATCGGCAAAGAAGACGCGGATCGCCAGGCGCTTCGCCAACCGTTCGTGAGTGGCCCTCTCTTTGCCCCGATCATAGGTCAGGGGGTGACGCAGTGCGACGGGCACGTGCCGGAGCTTCTTCGTGAACCCATGATACGCACGCTCTGCATCCGTACCCTCCATTTTCGCCAACAGGACCAGGCGGGTGGTCCGTTCCACCAGGGTGCCCACGGCCGACCCGTTGCGAGCACCTTTGAGGAAGTCGCCTTCCCAGTGGTCCGGCACGGTACGGGTGGCGACGTCGGCGGGCCGCTCGGTGATCGGCGTCATGTTGGGAATCTGGCCGCGGCGGTCGGCTCCCCGTGTGCGAGGCCGACGCGTCTTGCGCGCCTGACGCAGGGCCGCCAGCAATTCGGTCCGCAAGGCCCCACGCGGCAGCACATACAGGCCAGCATAGATGGTTTTGGCAGACAGCTGCTTGCTCATGTCGCCAGGATACAGGCGGCGAAGACGTCCCGCAATCTGCTCAGGCGAGCACCGTGCCGCCAGCTGCCGCTGAACATACTGCCACAACCACGGGTCGAGGAGTTTGCGAGGTCGTCGCGGGTGATGCGCTCTGGCAGTCGCGTGGTGCTGCGCCGTCCAGGCACGATAGGGATGGCCATGCGGGGTGTTCCGAGCCATCTCGCGGCTCAGGATGCTCGGGGCCCGTCCCAAGATCCGCGCCATCGTGCGGAGCGAATGGCCGTGAGCCAGGCCCAGACTCAAGGTCTCACGTTCTTCCGCAGTCAGGTGTTTGTACGATCTCGTTGGCATGGCAACACCATAGCCCATCCGGGCTGGCAGTGTTGCACTTGGAGTTGGAACTCAAGTGTTACGGAACAACAATTCCTCGAACACAGGATGGCATACGTCGGCAAAGGGGAATGCGGTTGACCAGACAGCATGCCAGAGCTATATATGGCAACCCATACCATCGGGCAAGCAATAGCAAGAGACAGGCAGAATCTCAATGAAAGGGACGATGGATCAAGAGCCCAAGGAGGGGCCGTACGTGCGAGGAGTGGCTTGGCGTAGGGAGTTCATTAAGGGGAAGCGCCCTGTGCTTCATTGATGCAATCAGAGAGTGGCTATTGCTGAATGATTCTCTTTTCCTGACGAAATTCAGTTTTATCAGTGTCTTGCTCTGAACGACAAGACAATCAGAGACAGCAGAAACATGACGGGCAACAATACCTCTCCATCTGCGCCAGGGGCGACTGTGCAGCCACCACCATCATTGGGCAGCGGTGCGATGTTGAAGGTGGCAGTGACAGTGGCATTCGGGGTAATCGAGCAGGAACCAATTCCTGAACAGTCTCCGCTCCACCCGGCAAAGATCGATCCTGGATCGGGTGTTGCGGCGAGGTGGACCGTGCTACCCAGAGGGAACTTCCCGGTGCATGTTGCTCGACAGTCAAATCCAGCAGGATCGGACGTCACTGTACCAGTGCCCGTACCCGCTTTGTTGACGGTGATGGTGGAATTTGCCACCACGCTGGCCAACGCGGTTCGAGCATTGATACGCCCGCCACTCAACACTTTCCCACTCAGGGATGTCTTCCGATCCACGGTGCTCAGGATGGCGCTCCTGAGTTCGGTGATCGAGAGGTTAGGGTTGACGGAGAGCAATAATCCAGCCAGTCCTGCCACATACGGAGTGGCCATCGAAGTGCCCTCAAAAAACCGGTAGTCTGTGGTATCTGACGGCAGTCCTGCCACGCAAGTGACGCGGATGTCGTCCAAATATGCGCCGTCAAAGGTAAGACTTTCATCCGAGACGAATCGGAACCGGAACCGTGAACCAGCCGCGCCGTCTGCGATGTCTCCCCAGGTAATGGGACGAAATTGGTTGTTGCTGTCTCCGGAAATTGCCCGGATGGTTTGCCAGGTGGTTCCGCTGTTCTTTGATACATCTGCAAAAACTTCGTCGCTTTCCAGCTCGGTTTGGTAACGAACGCGACTGTCCAATCGACAGCCCCGCTGTCCTTCGGTAGAGAACACCGGTCCAACTGCAAAGGAATCGGTGTGGTTCTGATAGTTTCCGGTCGGACTGTCGGTCAGGCTGTTTGGTTGGCTGGATGATGTGAAATCAGTGAAACCCCAGGTACTCTTGGTTCCTCCAAAGACATACCCGAGCCCGATTGGGTTTGAATCAAAGTGATGCAAGAGGATCGTCGTGACGTTTGCGGTGGGTATTGTGCTGTTGACTCTGACGCCCGGCGCCCCCACATGGACAGTCGCGGCCCCGAAGTTCGAGAAGGTCGCCAATTGATCAGTTTGGTCCGTTGCGGCGACCGCGATCACGTTTCCCAACGCGGTTTTCGATTGCCCGCCACACACCGAGGCGGCGCCGAAATTTGCGGGAAACATCGAGACGTTGTCGTTATCCTCGCTCTCATTGCCTGCCGCTGCAACCAACAGGACCCCTGCATCATTCGCGGCACGCACGGCATCATAAAAAGCCAAGCTACAGTCAGATCCACCGAAGCTGGCGTTAATCACGCGTGCGCCTTTGGCGACGGCATAGTGGATTGCCCTGATAATGGCGGCGGTGGACAGGGATCGATTCACACCGCCGGCTTTCAGAGCCATCAGTCTTGCGGTCCACATGATCCCCGTGGTTCCAGTTCCGTTGTTTCCGACTCCCGCGATGATTCCAGCGACATGAGTGCCATGTCCAGGGTTACCTTCTGAATTGAGATCGACAGGGTCCATCGGGTCATTATCGTTCATGAGAAAATCCCATCCAT
>JAHBWQ010000054.1 GCA_019636915.1 Nitrospira sp.
AGGCCCAGACCCCGGGCCATTCAGGAACTTCCAGGTACTCGTTCACAAGGACCCGGCCCTTGGCTTTTGGGCAAGGCAGTGTGCCTAGAAGCGAGTGGGGACTGATGCCGGCGGTCCAGACCAGTGTATTGGTCGTCACCGTCGTTCCGTCACTGAGGATGATGTCGCGGTCCGTCACGGCAGTGACTTTGCAGTTCGCATGGATTTCCACTTTCTGTTCAGTCAGTTTGCGTTGTGCGTAGGTCCCGAGCTTCTCTCCGAGTTCGGGCAAAATGACCGGTCCCGCACTGACCAGAATGATCCGCAACATATCTTCCCGCAGGTGTGCAAAGAACCGCACTGCCTCCCGTAGAAAATCGTTCATGGCCGCAATGGTCTCGACTCCAGCAAACCCGCCTCCGGCCACCACGAAGTTCAGAAGGCCGGTGTGGTGTAAGGCTCCACACTCAAAGTCAGCCTCTTCCATGTTCGCGATGAGATGGTTGCGTAACGTAATCGCGTCGCTGAGCGTTTTCATGGTAAAGGCACGGGCGGCCAAGCCGGGAATATCGAAGAAATTCGTGGTGGCTCCAAGTGCCAACACGAGGTGGTCGTACTGGAGTGCGTGGCAATGTTTGTCGTGCCCATGTGAAAGGCCGACGCGTTTCTGCTCCAAATCGATAGCTTCGACCTCGCCATGAAAGAACGTCACTTTAGTCAGCAACTTGCGGATCGGGCTCACGATGTTGGTGACATCAAGGTCGCTGGCTGCTACTTCGTGTAGCATCGGAGTAAAGAGAAAAAAGTTGTCGTGGTTGACGAGGGTGACGTCTAGGTTCGCACCTCGCTCAAGTGCCCGTTCGAATTCCAGCGCGGCATACATTCCGCCAAATCCCCCACCCAGGATCAAGACCCTTGGTTTTCCGTTAGGCATACAGTTTTACCGAAGGTGTGTAAGTCTGGAACCTGATGCGAGAAGCTTGGTCGAGAGGAGTATTCGCCACAGCCGGCACTCTGATGGTGTGAAACAGTGATTGTTGCTCGAGACGAATAAGTTGACAGGTAAGGTCATGGGTAGGGGACAGACAGTTTGTAATGAGTCAGGAGTTGGTCGATGGACAACATCATACCACGTGGGGAGCTGATTGACGCGGATGATGCAGAAATCAGCAACCATCACAACTTACCCGCGTGAAGTGAGGCTTGGAACCGAGAACGGCTTACCCTGCCATGGCAAACAGAATGGTAAAATTGACACTCTGAACATGCGTAGAGCTCACAGGAGACGTTAGGCAATTTTATGCGACTATGGTACAAGAGAAGGCTGATTGCCAATGGTCTCTTGGTGCACTGAGTTCTCGCTGCAACGAAAAAGTATTGCGAGTCAGCTGGTTGTCCTACTGATACCCGAGCATTTGTAGATCGCGTAGATTAAGAGAGGTGCGTTGAGGGTGAAGATCGAGGAGGACGCATGATCGCTTGGTGGCTGCTAGGTGGGGTTGTGGTCATATTGGTGGGAGGTGTCCTGTATAAGGGATGGAAGTCTCGCCGCTGGTCACCGTCTCATTCTGTGATGACAAAGACGACGGACGGGACAATGCTTCAATTCCTTGTTCGGCCGACACGCCGAAACGGACGGGAGTAGTGAAAGGACCAGGAGCTAGGGTTCTAGCGAGCGGGCCTCATAAATCTTTTGCAATACGGCGCTGTTAGTGAGGGAGGGGCATCTAGTTTCTGAAAAGCAAGAAATAACCCAATCCAGTTTGCTCGTTCTGACAGAATGAGGGCGTGCCCCAGCTCTTTTCCTATCTGGAGTATCCACAACTTCCCATCTATCATCAGACTATGGGATCAGGGATGTAACAGGAAGAGGGTCATTCAACTCGTCTGTTAGACTGAGGTTTGGAGACATGATGAGTGTGAATGAGGAGTTTCTGTCGACTGGTTACACCCACCTTGCCGAAAATACTGGTCAAATGATGGCGTACGGTACTGTCTGAAATTGATAATTGATAGGCGATGTCTTTATTTGAGAGTCCTTGACCGACGAGTGCAACAATCTCTCGTTCCCGCTCGGTCAATTCATCGGGCCATGTCAACGGTGACGGTTTCAGCGCAGTTTTCGTGAAAGTTCCCCCCTCCCGTACGTTGTTGCTTTCATGTGGGGTATGGTAGCTAGTGGGACAATACAGTGCGTGAATTGCGGCGAACACAACTTCGGGCGGCTGAATTTTTAGGATCACGCTCTCCACGCCGCACTTAATGGCTTCACGCAAGCACGCGTTGTCTTCCAGGCCGCTCAGCAACACGATTTTACTACTAGAGGCTGACTCGCGTATCTGCCCGATACTGCTTGCCGGGTCTCGTATCGTTTCTGTATCGAGGATAATCAGATCAGGAGGCCTCTCCATGAGGAGTGCTTCAGAAACCATCGTTTGTTGAGGGAGCACAACAATCTGAGGAGCTCTACTTTCAAACAGTTTCTGCAACCCGAGCCACACGAGATACTGTTCAGTCACGATCACAATGGTAAGCCTTGGAATCACTACGCTGGCCATGATTGTTCTCGGCTCCAGGTCGATGAGTTTGTGCAAAGCGACGCTCCGGTCACTTGTGTCTAGGAGATCTGTGACACAGGTCTTGTCATTACTCTCTAAGGAAGCACGATCGGATCGTAGGTTACTTCATGCTACGGGTCGACTTGCACGGTATCGGTTGCTTTGAGCCGGAACTTGAGTAAGATGGACATGAAGCCTTTCAGTTGGGCGATCCGGTGTCGATTTCAGTGTGAATGGAAGGATTGGTGCAATTGCGCGAGGTTCGAAAAAGTTGATACGGCCCCTCTATGATCTGAGGTCTAGAGGTGCGAATGGCTCGGTTACCGTACTAGAAGTAGGCGAAGGGGTTTCGGGCACAAGCCGTGTGAGTGGTGTGTGATCAGCAGCTGGCTGTTAGTGAGGCGGCCAGACAGTTCAGCTTGTCAAAAAAGACGCTTGCAACTTGGTAGTCCTGGCGTGGTATTCGCCGCTGGTGGGGCTGTTATTCGGAGAATGCAGATCAGGAATTGAGTTCCCGCATCCGTTTGATTGAACAGTACAGGGCATATCCTTGGGCGATCATTCCGGTCACCAGTAATCCCAGTGCGGTCTGAAGCCAGCGTGATTCAGGATGATCGAGCCCATACATCCCAATCACGAATCCGAGTGCGATGGCAACGATGCCGACCGATCGTGCGACGATGGCACTCAGACGCCAATTCGTGGGAGAGGGAGTTTTAGAAGATTGCATAGAGACATGCTACCCATCGTTCGAGAGAAGGTCAATCGTAGGGGCTGGCATGGTGATGTAATCTTCTCTGTGTAAAAGACGAAGGGTGTAAGCTGGTCGTTGCTGAGACGAACCATTCTCCACTGAAGGAGGCTTACACCCATGACGACGCTAGCACCGTGGACTGAGCAGTGGCAACATTTTCAGCAGGCGATACGCGACGACTTCTGGGGCGATCTTGCCCAACACACGCGACAGAGTTGGCAAGACTTCTTGGGACGGTTATCCCTGGAGGCGCGGGATCGCCACCTGGGGGTCCGCGACTATGAACGGAGCGCTGAGCGGACCGACGTCCGCAACGGGTTCTATGAGCGGGACTTCGTGACCAGGTTAGGGACGTTGCGTGTGCGGGTCGCCCGGACGCGTCAGCAGACCTTCTTACCTGCGGGGCTCCGACGACTCGAGCGACGTGCGGCGGAGGTGGGGTTGCTTATCCGCGAAGCCTTTTTACGGGGACTGAGCACGCGCGCCGTGGGACGGGTGGTTGCGCTCCTTACCGAGGACCCGGTTAGCGCACAAACCGTGTCTCGCCTGGCCCAGCAGCTGGATCAGGCTGTCACCCAGTTTCATCAGGCGAGGCTCACAGACGATTGGCAGTATCTGTTCGTAGATGGCGTCAGCCTGCGGGTGCGGCGCCCAAGCGGCCGCAAGCGGGTGCAGCTGCTAGTGGTGTATGGCGTCCGAGTCGATGGGACCCGCCAGTTGCTGGCCTTCACCCGGAGCACGGGCGAGAGTCAGACGGCGTGGGAGGGGCTCCTGCACGATCTCTATCGACGTGGCTTGGAAGGGCGTCAGCTCCAGCTCATCGTGACGGATGGGTGTCCGGGCTTGGCCGCGGCGTTGCAGACGATTTATCCCCGAGTGGCACATCAACGCTGCTGGGTGCACAAACTGCGCAATCTGCTCAGTACCGTGCGGCGACGAGATCATGCCGCGATCAAAGCCGATGCGCAGGCCATCTATCTGGCGGCAAACCGGTCCGAGGCCGAATACCAGGCACGGGCCTTCGCGGATCGATGGCGAGCGGCCTACCCGCAACTGGTGAAGCGGCTTCTCAGGGATTTGCCGGAATTACTCGCGTTCTTTCAGTGTCCGCGCCGGCTTTGGCGGAAGTTGCGGACGACCAATGTCATTGAACGCTGCTTTGTCGAAGTGCGTCGACGGACGCGCCCGATGGTGTGCTTCGTGAATGTACAGAGTGTGGAACGTATTATTTTCTCGATCTTTAACCGGTTTAACTTGGAATGGAGACAGCGCACCCTTCGCCAATTTACACAAGCGGCTTGACATCACCGGCTGGCATGGCCAGTACCTATTGCTGATAGCAGTTCCTCGTTGGATCATCTGAGGGCGAGTTTGCCGCGCAATTGGGACCCATCGGTCGCGGGGTTCTGACGTATCCTTCCACCGTATGATTCTTTCTTAACATCTCAATGTGTAATTCGTGACAGGATCCTGAGCACCCGCTTATGGATGGAGGCGGATTCTGTAGTGGCATGGATACCCCCCCGATTGGGATAAAGCGGGGATAGGTGATGGTTGTGGAGCCGAAAGTGAACTGCCCTTGATGAACAGACTGCGCAACTCGAGTGGTAAAAGTTAAGCGCGGATGCTCTGGCCGCAGCACCGTGGCCCAAGTGGGGTCGTCAGGAGCATAGAGGAAGGCGTTATTTCCACGGTGACATTCGGTACAGGCGACGGTGCCCGGAGAAAATCCCTGAACGGGGTCGCGGAGGGAGGTGATGAGGATTTCGGCTGTATCAGGTGTCCAGTTTGATTGTGCGGAGTTTGGGTCATTGCCCCAAAAGCAGGCGTGCCCGCTCGTGGCGCTTTGGCAGATGATTTGAAATGATCCACTACTCCTCCCCAGTGCAATGCAGGCGCCCCTTCCCTGAGATGGCGCGTAAGACCAGACGCGTGCGAAGGAGGTCTCATCAACCTGAGTCTGTTCTAGGTTGTTTGGTGTAAGTAGGATGGTTTTGAGATTGCCGTGGCTCACCCATTCCGATGAGGATTGGTTCCAGTCAGGCGGAATCGGGACGTCTTTTGTACGGCATGTTTCGATGTAATTGCCCTTGCTAAACAGGGCTCCGCCCGTTGTCTGAGTGAGTGCAGGGGGCTGAGAGGAGACACTCTCTGTTGGTGCCCTCTGTACCGAGCAACCTGCGAGAACCACACAGGCTAGGGCAATGCCAGTTAAGTCTAGATACCTTGCTCGTATTCCTCGCTTCCAAGATTCCATGTTTTACAACTCCGATATAGCTGTCTTATAGGCAATGTGCCTGCTGATCCATTGCGGAACATCAAACGATGCCCATCGGATTTTGCCCAGCCGAATGTGCAGGGAGCCTAAACCTCGGGGAGTTCTGATTCATTCCACGTCTTGAGCGAACGCCACTCGATTCTCCAGTGTCGTAAGAGGTGCTTGATCAAAATCAGAATGAACCCAGCCCTTCCTTAGAAGACTGACTTTGAGAGTTTGCGCTGTTCTGCAAGAGCCTCTCGTTTGGTTCGAAAAAACTCTTGTAAGAGTCCTCGACTCTCCTCTTCCCGCAGGCCTCCGGTCACCTGTACGCGATGGTTGAAGCGACGCTCAGAAGGAATATCGAGGATAGATCCACAGGCTCCTGCCTTGGGATCCCAGGCGCCAAACACGACTCTAGCGATGCGGGCTTGCACAATGGCTCCGGCGCACATCGGGCAGGGTTCCAGCGTCACGTAGAGTGTGGTGTTGGTGAGGCGCCATGTCTTCAACTGCTCGGCTGCTTTTCTGATGGTGATGATCTCGGCATGCGCCGTCGGATCTTGTGAGATCTCCCGATAGTTGTGAGCGGCCGCAATTATGTGGTTATCAGAGACCAGCACGGCGCCAATCGGGACCTCCCCGACCAGAGGAGCAAGTCGGGCTTGTTGAAGCGCCAGCTCCATGAACCGGGAATCATCGCCGTCGGGCTGTCTCGGCGGAGATGTGGGAGCGCCTGTCATGGTCACCACGTATGCTAGCACAAGAGTTGGAAAGAGGGACAGGAGTGCGGAGAGTTGTGAGCGAGCGCGATATGGAACTCTTAGGGCATCGGTGTTGGTCTCGTGCGTTGTGGAGGGAATTGGGTTTTCAGGGTATCCAACTCAGCTTCGCGCTGGATCAGCAGGTCTTTCACCTCCACGAGTTCAGCGCTACGCCGTTGAAGTGCTTCCTGAGTCTGTACAAGGATTTCTTCGCGCTCATTCAGTTGTCGCTGGAGAGCGGCCAGCTTCGCCTGTGCCTCGCCTGCTTGTGCCTGCAGTTCGGCGACTCGTTCTGCGGTGGCAGTGCCTTGAAGAGAGGTATTCCAACTCAAGAATGCCAGAATACCCAGGACGACGAGGAACATCACGCTCAGTATTCGCCCAAACGACGGTGCTGATGATGCAGATGGTGGGAAGAGGTGATTCATCCATTCGCCGGGCACAAGGCTGGGTTTGGCGGATGGACTTGCAGCCTCCTCCGCTGAGAGCGGCAGTGTGCGAGCACCCATGATCTTTGCCTTGAGGCTCCGGGGAGGAGGGACCAGCGTGAGTTCGAAGGGAAGCGCCACCGCGACCGACTGATACTCCTTCAGCATGGTATGGCACGGAACACATCCAGAAAGCAGATGAGCCTCCAGCGCTTGCCGCTCGATCTTTTCCAGTGCACCGATCGCGTAGAATGGAACGTGGTCTTCGAGGTCTTGGTGTGTCATGCGGAGAGATCTTGTTCCCAGTATGTCTGTAGGGACTCGTGCAAGTTCGACAGGCCAAGCTTGAGACGGGTGATCACCGCATCAAGCGGCTGCTCAAGCTTCATCGCAATCTCCGCTGGCAGCAGGCCCTCATAGTACGCCAATTCGATTGCCTGCCGATGCGTCTTCGGCAGATCTTCGAGTGCTTTCGTGATCACTGTTCGTAGTGCGTGGTCCGCAGGCCCCTCAAATTGCTCCGGTATGGCAACCTGCTCGGTGCCGTTGGTTGACAATGTCTGACGGCGCGGTTGGGAACCGGAAGCTCGTAATCGGTCGATAGCTCGGCTGCGGGTCAACGTGATGAGCCAGGCGATTGGTGTGCCGCGTCCAACATCATAGCGAACCGTGCGTTTCCAGACATCGACGTAGAGTTCCTGAAGGACGTCGGCGGCTTCTTCTCGGCTCCCAAGTATCCTCAAGGCCAAGCTGAAGAGGGTCGTGCTTGATTGGTCATAGAGTTGGGTAAATGCCTCGTTGTCCTCCTTGCCTGCTCGAATAGCGACTTTGGGATCAATCGTTGAGGCGGCGTACTGGGTTGCAGTGTTCATAGAGCGATGATGGTCGGAAATAGGAAGATGATCTGTCAATCGGTCACAACTATAGCACCCTGCATCTGCTGCACGAAGAAATCGCGAAAAAGAATGTCGGTTCACGCAAGTTCGAAAAGAGAATTGTTGTTGATTTCCAATCGGCGGGAGAAAACGACCGTCGCAAGGAGGAGACGTAAGTTGAGCCAACTCATATCTATCGATGCCAATCTTTCAGGAAGGAGGTTGAACAACAGGCCTGTCAGCACATAGTCGAAACGTTCCACGGGACCGAGTGTTCAAGAACGAGGTGTTTTTGTGGGGCCGACAAATCCACCCTCACCGTCGATCTCTCTTGAAGTACGGGGCCAACAGGGTTGCTGCTTCGCTTGCGCCGCTGGGTTCTGGGGGTGGGGCTGTCGCGGGGAGGTTCATAGCTTGCTCAAGCGTGGTGGCCCATTGACCCTTCATGAAATCGTCCATGGGAAGCTCAATCCCTTTCCCGTAACAGTGCAGGTAATCCACGAGAGATTGTTCGTCCCCGAAGTTGTATCGCCGAACGTACACAGTCGGGACTTGTAAGGCGACGGCTTCGACCAGGGTTCCATATCCTGGCTTGGTCATGACCACGTCGACTGAGGCGAGCAATGTCTTAAACGAAAACGGGAGGGACTTGATAGAGATGAATCGCTTGCTCTCCGGCGGAATTGAACCATCAAAGAGAAAACGATAACCAGGAAGTGATTCGACTGTCTCGAAAGGGAGTGAAGCCAGCGGTATTCCTCCGAATCCGATCAGGACCGTTCGTTCATCAGGCGCAAGGGCCAGGAATTCGGCCAGTTCCTTGCGGGCGGGGGCAGCCGGTTCGGCAATCGGGTGAATCATGATGACTCGGTGAAAACAGTCCAGCGTGGGAGAGGGAGTGATGCGCAGGGCGAGATCGGCTTGGCTATAGGCCTGTCGGATGGACTGCGTAATTGCTCGGTTGTCGATTGAAGGAGGAGCCTGGTATTCAGAGAGAATCAGGTCCCAGGTAAAGCTGGCGAGTGCAACGGTCGGAATCGAAGCGGCCTGCCCTGCTGCCAATGCGAGGTACGGGGTGTCGGCGAGAATCAGCTCCGGTTTGGCCGCCTGCATCGCGGTTACTTCCGTCAGGAGCCGCTCATCCCATGTGCTGTGGAATTGGTGATGCGCATGCCAGGTCGCCTCGATATTGATGGTTATGGGACCCTGCTGGATGCAGCCCACATCCTGTTGGACGGGACTGGTTTCCCACGGAATCTTGAGACGATCGACAAAGAATGATGCAGGAACGGCCGTACGCAGAAGCACTCGAAGGTCCGGAACAAGACGGCCTAATGCATTGAGCACCGGCACCACCTGGGCGGCGTGACCGAATCCATGTGCGGAGATGGCGGTCCAGATCAGCGGCATAGAAAGGATGCGGGCATGTTATGAGGGACGTCCAGTGTAGGACGAAGGGACTCAGCTGTTGGAGTGGTCCGACTCCATGGGGGCAATGTTGTACATCAACTCAAGGTCAAATTCGTCCACCAATTCGTTGAAGGCTTTGGTGCCGAGATCGGAGCGAACCTCCGCCATAACCAAGTCAATGGCGGGGGCGGCATGCTGACCATACTGTGTAACGGCTGAATCTATTCGTTTCCTGGCCTCATCGAGGTTCACGTGCAGTCTCCTTCAGGCATGATAGCGATATGATCATCACAGTGTGCGTAGTAATTCCTGCATCTCCGGGACCAGATCCTTCCCGCCGTTTGAGCGCCCCCCAAGAACTGCCTCGATTCCAGCCGTGAGGACGGGCTTGGCGTCGGCGTGCCGGCCTAATCGGATCAAGGTCCGTCCCAAGGCTAGATGGGACGCGGCGTGGGTTGGGTCCAGCTGTGTGGCCACCGTCAGATGCTCAACAGCTTCCTCTAGACTTCCGTTTTCTTGAAGAATCTTGTTGCCAAGTCCATAGCGTCCGAGGAATCCCTTAGGATTCTTGGCAACCATCTGACGGAACGCATCAATGTCCATAGTACCTGCCGTTCAAATTTAAGCGGTACTATAGCACTGAAATGCCAGAATGAGCCATATGAGAACGTGGTTGGGAGAAACGGGACAGGTATTCGTCATGGGAGCGGAGGTGTCACTGCAGGAACCGTGGAGCGTGTGGGAACGGTGGTCGACGGCCTTTTGGCCCTCACGGTCACCGTGCGAACGCCGGGGCTCGAGGTTGGAGCGCTGCTGGCCATATAGAGCGTCGTGTCGCGGACTAGTTGGGTCGTCAGTTCTGTCAGGCAGGCTTCCGTGACGTGTCCCTTTAGCTCATCGATCATGACCGGTGTGGCACCAAATATTTTGTACTGCACGGTGCCGGATGAGGTGCCTTCGTACCGTTTGACTTGTCCGTCCCAGCGTTCAAGTTCAAGACCGACCTTGGCTGCATAGTCGTACTCAAAGTCGACGAAGGGTGAAAGAAGAAACATGGACCCGCCGAGGATGATGCCCTTGAATGCGGATAGCCACGAATGAGGCTCGATGGTTTCGTCCATCGTGATGCGTGCCGAAACGATTTTTTCGCCGAGAGAGTCCGATTTTGCACCGAGCGGAATCAATGTCGAGAAGAGACGAGTGTCCTGAACTTTATTGAGAACCCGCCGTTCGACTTCAGCTGAAGGATTTTGCGGCGCGCCGTTTCGTGACAGGTGAAACGTGTCCATGACCAATGGAACCCGCTCATCGCTGGCAAGTGAGAGGGGCTCGGCCGGCTGCAAGTCCGTCGAGGAGGGCTTTAATTCAATCGAGCGAGTACATCCGGTTCCCATGCACAATATGATTCCGATGCAACTCACGATCGACCAACGAACAGCATGTCTCGTCATGGTAACCGTCTCCTCAGAAATAAAAGGAAAATCCTATAAAGGGGAGACTCGCGTTCAATCCAAGATTTGGGAAGGCAATCCCTGCATTCGAAATGTGATGGAAGCGATAGCCTGCGTTGACGGTGAGTTGTGAGGTGAGAAACCAGGACACGCCCACCCCTCCGGTCAAGACGAAATTGAATTCAATGGCTTCTTCACGAATACGACCGCCAAGATCCGTCCAGAAAGGCCCGCCAGCAAATTCCGCGTAGGGACGGACACGACCCAAAGCCACAAAGGTGTATTTGATCCTCGGTGTGAACCCCACGCCATGTGTCAGTAATGGTTCTCGGAACTCCAGGTAGACCATTTCTGCCCCGAGCGAGATCTGCCCTCGGTACCAGCTATCCCCGATGGGGTCGGTCAACGTAATCATCCACGAGGGCATCAGGGCCGGCCCGTGTTGTTTGGTCTTGTGAAGGTCCGTGAGCCGGTGAGAGAACATATAGCCGGCGGTCAGCCCGACTTCTTGTGTGCCGACCGTGATCATAGGTGAGACATCTGCGGCCAGTGCAAGAGGAGCTGTCAAGGGCATTCCCAAGATGGCAGTCAGTATGGGGCGAGCGAACCAGTTCATGTGCTCTCCTCGTCAGTATCCTGTCGGCTTCTGTGAGGGAAAACTTAATCGACGGGTGTTCGGATGTGCCGTGTTCTAAGGTAGCAGAGGATTGAGTTCTGTCTAGGCTCGCAGGGGTGTGTGTCGATTCATGAGGAAGAAGGGATAGAGCGAGCTGGTTACCCAGTTTCTTTCAGGTTCAAGAGCTTTTTCGAGTCGGACTCGAAATCAGGCAATCGATAGCGCAGATCGAGTGAAGCGACACGTTCGAGACAGCGTTGAGCAGATGTGGAGTCGTGTCGGCTTTCATAGAGTCTTGCGAGGAGGCGGAGTACGGCGGCTTCGGCAGGTTCATTTCCAAGCTTGATGTAATGTTCCGAGGCGTTATTCAAGCAACGTTCTGCTTCGAGGAAGTCTCCCTGATCTAGGTAACATTTGCCGAGCTGGCTGTACGTTACGGCGAGCCCTTCCTCGTTGCCGACTATTCGATGCTGATCGAGGGCCTGTTTGAACGTCGCGACCGCCTGATCCCATTGGCTGCCCCGAGCCTCTTGCAGGGCAAGATTTGTATAGAGGATGCCGAGACCGTGGGCATCTTGTAACTTGTGCATGAGATCTAGGGCTTCGAGGTAGTAGGGGCGTGCGTTCTCTGGATGGTCTGAGGCGATATGGAGGTTGCCGAGGTTCACTAAGGTATAGGCTACTGCGGTGAGATTTCCCTCGGTTCGTTGAATCTTGAGCACTTCGCGATAGCATTGTTCGGCCTGGGGCAGGTCGTTCGTCAGAGCGCAGGTGTTGCCGAGGTTTCCCAGTGAATCCGACAAGGCTTGCGGGCTGCCTGCAAGCCGGTCATCGGCCACTGCTGCTTCCCATGCCGCGCGAGCCTGGACTAGATCGCCACGATGGAGAAAGATCCGTGCGCGATGTTTGTGGTCTTCACTCATAAGCCGTCAGCAGTCAGTTCTCAGGATTCAGGGTATTCCGACAGTACTCACAACTCAACACTCAGCACAATTTCCTATCAGTCTCCCCCTTTCGGCGTGTCGCGCTTATATTCAAGCTGAAGCTCATCCAGTTCTTCCAAGCCTAATCCAGCCCGGAACGAATTATGGAGCTCAGTGACGCACTCTATGTCCCGAGGACTCTTGCCCGCCTGAGAGGCCAGATAGGCTTCGGACAATCTCATGCCGGTCTCGAAGTGATGTGCAAGAGTTTCTTCCGTCACCTGTTGCCAGGTGATATAGATGCAGAAGGCCTGGAAGGAATGCGCGCTGGGATACTGCTGTGCCAGGGCGAGTAAACATTCATAGGCTTCACGTGCGGTACTTCCGGCATTGGAGGAAAACGTTCCTTCTAGCTCAACAGCCATATCCCAGTCTGGGCCGAGTTCAGGTTCTGCTTGATAAAAAGCTTCTTGTGCAGCAAGGGCGGGATCAAAGCGCATCGTGCCTCCTCAACTAGGCCTTGAAATCATCAGGAGGATACTGAGTTGGGTGAAAGGAGGTCAACGTGTGTACTCCACCATCAATTTACATTAGTGTGAGGGGCTCGGTAGACTGTTCGGAATCGTATAATGAATGCCGAGAGTTTGAGACACTATATGGCTCGTGAGTCTACCTCAACTGACCCCATCGATCGGGTTCTCCACTATCACGTTCGTACGAAGCACCATTACAATCGCTATGCCCGCTCATTGGGGTATCTTGATTGGGCGAATCAACCTGACCCATTCCGGCGGTTCGAGGGGGCTCAGCTCATCTCTCTCCCGTTGCTCATGCCCAATGAACAACCTGTGTCCCCTGCGTATGCCGCGCTCTACGAACCGGGATCTGTTCCTTGTCAGTCTGTCAGCGTGACCACGTTGTCACGGTTCTTTGAATTCGCTCTTGCCTTGTCGGCCTGGAAGAAGGCCGGCGAATCGGAGTGGGCGCTGCGAATGAATCCCTCATCCGGCAATCTGCATCCTACAGAAGGGTATGTGGTCTTGCCGCAGATCAAAGGCCTCGATCTGACGCCTGGGCTCTATCACTATGCACCCAAAGAGCATGGGCTGGAACGGAGAGCCGATTTCCAAACCGACCTGAGTGCTCGACTCATGGCCGATTTTCCCTCTGATGCGTTTCTCTTTGGACTGACCTCGGTTCATTGGCGAGAGGCCTGGAAGTATGGTGAGCGGGCGTTTCGCTACTGCAATCATGATGTCGGCCATGCGATCGGTGCCGCGCGGATTGCGGCGGCGACACTTGGTTGGAACATGGTGCTGCTGGACGGTACGGCTCAGGATACGGTGGCCATGTTGCTTGGGACAAATCGCACAGAAGACTTTGGCGAGGCTGAAGCAGAACATGCGGATTGCCTGGCGGTGATCTGGCCATCTGAAAATGTGAAGCCTGAAGCGTCGTTCGTGAAGTGCGAACATTCAAAGGCGCCGTTGTTTCTTGATGCGGCGGTTGTGAAGGAAGTGATTGATGGAGCATGGCATGGGAAAGCCAATCGCTTGAGTCAGGAACATGGTGTCCATTGGGATATCATCGACGAAGTAGCCGAGGTGTCCTCGAAACATGCTCATGATGCGCATAGCGTTTCGCTTCTCGCTCCCCGCGTCACCCTTCACTCCTTACCTCTCATGCCTCACGGGATTTCAGCTGGTCAGATCATTCACCAGCGCCGCAGCGCCGTCGCGTTTGACGGCGCGACGTCGATTTCTGCGGCGACGTTTTTCCATATGATGCAACGGGTCATGCCATCGGCTGAATCCCCGCAGTTGGAACGGTCGATGCCGTGGGATGCCTGGCCTTATGATCCGGCGATTCATCTCATGATCTTTGTACATCGGGTGGAGGGGCTTCCCTCGGGTTTGTATTTCCTGGTACGGGATCGCAGGAAGTTGTCGTGTGTTCAGCAGGCGATGAACTCTGAATTGACCTGGACCGTCACACCGGAGTGCCCTGAGGGGATACCGTTCTACCGGTTGCTGGAGGGTGATGCGAGAAAACTCGCCGTACAGGTAAGCTGCCATCAAGATATCGCCGGCGACAGTGCCTTCTCCTTCGGCATGTTGGCTGAGTTTGAGGGGACCTTGCGGGAGCGCGGTACCTGGTGGTACCCACGCCTATTTTGGGAAGCAGGCTTACTCGGGCAGGTCCTGTACCTGGAAGCAGAGGCGGCAAGGGTGCGAGCGACCGGAATCGGCTGTTTCTTCGATGATCCGGTTCACGAGATCGTCGGCATCCAGAGTTTAGCCATGCAGTCGCTGTATCATTTCACGATCGGCGGGCCGGTGGAAGATCGACGTTTGCAGACTTTGCCGCCGTACGGACATCTGGTGAGGCGTAAAGGGTAGGAGATAAGGGAACATGTTCAAGATCAAGAAGAAGGTCGAAAAACCGAAGCGGATGGTGCTCTACAACATTGTGGAGGACTATTCGGAGTTTGACGCGCCTGGCAACGTGACTGTCTGTGCCATGACAGAGCAGGAAGATCTTCAAGCCCATACCAAGATCCTGTCCGAGAGCTATGATGTTCCACTTGACGCGATGACGGCCTTGCTGACGACCGGTGGAACGTATGTCTACCCACAGAATGGCGGCATCCTCACGCGAGGACTATTCGCGTGTCGGATTGACTCAGGAGAGCAAGGTCCGAAACAAACCTGGACCTTGGACTTGATGCAGTTTGCCGAGGCAGAGCATGTGGCTCGATCCAGGGCGCTTTCACTCGTCGAGGCGGCCTGGGAGGTGTTTCGGATAGCCCTGCCGAGTGAACTCCAGGCCAAACTGCAGCAGAAAAATTTAGGCTTGGATTATCGAACGTTGGATCGCGCTGTCGCCAAAGGTGGAGATATCAAATATATCGATTTCCGAAAAGACTGGTCCCCGCACTTCAAGCGGCTCTGCATCATGCCGGATGGACGGTTGGTTGAGACTGGAGGGATTCACGAATTTGCTCAGCTGCACGGTATTCCCGTAGCTCAGGCCCAAGCCTTGATCGAGCAAGGTGGGACGCTTGAGGTGAATGGCGAGGTGTTGGCCTGTCAGATCGTGAACGGTCAACCGTCCGTGGCACGGTTTAGTGCAATGAATTATGCGAAGGCCAAGGACTTGGTCGCGTCGAAGGGCCTACACTTGATGGATGCCCTCAGTGAAGTTGGGTATGCGGACCCGGCAATGATGCGAGGGCTCGCACGAAAAACACTGCGTGCATGACTGCGATCAAAGTGGGACTCCACTCCCGTGTAGGGTTTCATTAATGTATTGACATTGACCGTTCGCCCTGAGCTTGTCGAAGGGCAAGCGTTTTCAATTGGTTCCGTTTATGGTTCGACAGGTTCACCATGAACGGAAGGTGAGGGAACTTATGGGACGCTACTCCAGCGGGAGCTTCTGTCTGCAAACGCTGGCAGTTTTGTTGAAGCGCTGTTGTCCCCAAACCGGTGTCAGCCACCTAGTTGGCAGGGTTCTATTGCAGTTGTCGCAGGATGTTTCTCGGCAGCGTACCCACCAAGGCCAGCGCCGAAGATATTGCATGCCACATCCGTTATAGAGGGGATGCGGTTGTGGCAGAAGACTTGGAAGAGTTCAGCCGAAAGTGAGAGGCCACCTGCGATGGCGATAATCCTAGCAATAGTCCAACGAGAGCGTGAATCCCAATGCAGTTGGTAATGAAGAAGGTATCCGAATACCAGAAACCAAAGCGTATTGCCAATGACGTCTAAGAGCTTATTCCAGGATAGAGAGAAGTCCTGAAAAGGAATCCACCGGATCTGAGCCCAGTGAGGGTGTCCGACAAAATTGCTCAACGGGAAGAGCGGCGTAATTGCCAAAACAACGAGTAAGAACCAAATGGTCCCGGTCGTCAGTGTCGACCGTGTGAGGAGTGTGTTTGGAGAGGGTGCCTCGTTACCCATAGGCCATCATCGCAGATCCTGGCGGATCAGACCAGCTATTCAGATTCAGAAGTACACACGATGAGTAGAATGGTTAGAGATGCACGGGATGTGCCGGAACACGTTCAGTCTACTGGAAATACCGGCATGATGTCGAATTATGAAGAAGGTCGGTAGGCTGTAGCTGGTGCGAGGGAGCTTGACGGTCAGGCCGCCAGTTCTTCTTTTACGGCATCAAGCAGTTTGTTGATGTCGAACGGTTTCTCAAATGCCCGGCGAGCGCCGAAGAGTTTTGCGACATTGAGGAAGTTGTGGTCGCCTTGGGCTCCCGTAATGGCAATGACTTTGGCGTCGAGGTATTCGCGGGTGAGCTGAAGTGTGGCTTCAAGCCCGTCCGTTTCCGGCATCAAAAGGTCCATAATCACAAGGTCGACGGGTTCCTTGTGGTAGAGGTCGAGGCCTTTGCGGCCATCCTCTGCTTCAAGCACACGGTGCCCCGCCTTTTGCAGGACGCCCTTGAGCAACCCTCTGATGGATTGCTCATCATCGATAACGAGAATAGTGGCCATAGGTGCTCGTGTTAGTATGGTTGGATCTTACCTGGGAGGCCTGAGACTGTCTAGAAATAAAACGATAGTGGGCAATAGAGGCAAATGGTTGATGGCTGTGGGGCCAATCAGCGTAGAGAAGGATCCCTCCTGTTTTGAGATACGGAGGCGTCGTTAGGACGTTGAGATTCGATCCAGTGAGCATTCCCCATCGATTTCCCTGAGATTCAGACTAATCTCCTGCTGAAATAATTGGTTGACCGAGTTTTTATTTTTTGCTACAAGCGTGGAGCCTTAAATCCGTCGTTGTTCAACTTTTGGACATCTTTAGGTTAGGAAGGTACGACCGTGAATAGAGCCGATCAGTCTACATGGGTCTGGACCCGTCGAGCGTTTCTTCAGGTTTCTCTGGTCGGGACTCTCTTGCTAAGTGGGCGGTTGGTTGGTCCGCAGCCCGTTCAAGCTCGGGAGCTTCCGGAAGGTAGGTTGACATTGGTCAACATTTGGACCGATGAGCGGTTGGATGTGACGTATCGAGATGAATCCGGCACCTATGATCTTGCGGCACTTGATGATGTGAATTATCTTCTCCGCTGCCACAAGACCGGGGAGATCGGTGCCATCGATGTGCGGGTGCTGGAGCACGTCAATTTGGTGCAGAAAAAGCTTGGTACCCAGCAAGAGATTCATATCATCTCAGGGTTTCGGTCTCCGGAGTATAACGATCTCTTGGTGCGAACTGGGCAGCAAGCCGCTAGAAACAGCTTGCATGTGCAGGGGCAGGCGATCGATCTCAGTATCCCTGGTATCCCCCTGAAGAAGCTCCGTGAGGCTGCACTTGAATTGAGGTATGGCGGAGTTGGCTCCTATAAGAACTCGACATATGTGCATTTAGACTCGGGACCGTTCCGATCCTGGTACCACTAGCACGTCCTGTGTTCACCGAGAGTGGCGTGCTCTCTAACGGGGCCACATTCGGTGTTTCTCCCTCAACCCCCTCAAGGGGGGCCTGTCTGTTTTCCCCTGAGGAATGCTCTGCAGGTCTGCTTCAAAGATTGTCAAGAGCAGCGCTCACGTGGGTGAGCCGATGTCTGAAATCTGAGCAGAACCATGAAGGTGAAGTACAGACCTTCTTGAGTATCAAAAAAGGCCATTATTGAAGGGTGGTCTCCTATCCCTGTCGCTTTAGGAAAAGAACGGAGAGCGGAGGGAGTGTCATCGTCAGGGAGTAGGGGAACCCATGGCTTGGAGCCTGATCAGCATGTAGCCCGCCGCCGTTTCCAAGATTACTGCCGCCGTAGACGATACCATCAGTATTGAGCAGTTCTTGATACCACCCCACCTCAGGGACTCCGATGCGGTAGCGATATCGGGGGACGGGTGTAAAGTTGCACACACAGACGATTGCCTCACCTGTCTTTCTTGCCTTACGAAGGTACGCGATGACGGAGTTGTTGGAGTCGCTGAAGTCGATCCACTGAAATCCGTCCCAATCAAAGTCAATTTCATGTAATGCAGGTTCCTGGCGATAGAGATGGTTCAGGTCGCGGGTGAGTCGTTGTAATCCGCGATGTGGCTCGTATTCACAGAGATGCCAGTCAAGGCTGGTATCATGGTTCCACTCCTTCCACTGCCCAAACTCACCACCCATGAACAACATCTTTTTCCCAGGGTGGCTGTACAGGTATCCATAGAGCAGCCGGAGATTGGCAAAGCGTTGCCACACATCGCCGGGCATCTTGTCGAGCAGCGTTCGCTTGCCGTAGACCACTTCATCATGAGAGAGCGCGAGGATAAAGTTCTCACTGAAGGCGTAGAGTAAGCCAAACGTGATTTGGTTCTGATGGTACCGGCGGTAGACGGGGTCGTACTGAAAGAACGCCAACATGTCGTGCATCCATCCCATGTTCCACTTGAACGTAAAGCCGAGTCCTCCCGTGTAGGTCGGACGCGAGACACCAGGCCATGAGGTCGATTCTTCTGCAATGGTGATGGTCCCTGGAAATTCTCGGTGGATGAGGATGTTGAGTTCTTTCAGCAGCGAGACGGCACCAAGATTCTCCTTCCCGCCGAACTCATTGGGAATCCATTCGCCATCCTTTCGTCCATAGTCGAGGTACAGCATGGACGCCACGGCATCGACCCGTAATCCGTCGATGTGGTACTTATCCAACCAGAACAGGGCGCTGTTCAGGAGAAACGTCCGTACCTCGACACGATCGTAATTGAAGATTCGGCTATGCCAATCAGGATGGTAGCCGCGACGTGGATCGGCGTGGTCATAGAGGTGTGTTCCATCAAAAAGTGCCAACCCATGTGGATCATCAGGGAAGTGCGCCGGCGCCCAGTCAATGATGATGCCGAGCCCGGCTTGGTGCGCCCTATCCACGAACGCCATGAACCCCTGTGGGCTGCCATACCGGCTGGTGGCGGCAAAATACCCGGTGGCTTGATAGCCCCATGAGCCGTCGAAGGGGTGTTCCGTGATCGGAAGAAGCTCAAGATGGGTGTAGCCGAGATCCTTGGCATAGGGAATGAGTTTCTCAGAGAGTTCTTGGTAGGTCAGCCACCGATTGTTTTCCTCCGGTACCCGCATCCAGGATCCCAAATGCACTTCATAGATTGAAAGTGGAGTCGTGAGAGGATCTCTCGTCGATCGCGCCGTCATCCAGGTTCCATCTTGCCATGAGTAGGTGGACACATCACACACCACGGAGGCTGTTCGTGGACGGAGCTCACTGGCAAAGGCATAGGGGTCAGCTTTGAGCAAAAGCGTGCTCTGAGCCCTGGTTCGAATCTCGTACTTGTACAGGGTCCCTTCTGGGAGATCCGGAATAAACAGCTCCCAGACTCCCGTCGCTCCGCGGCTTGCCATGGGATGGAGGAGTCCATTCCAGTGATTGAAGTCTCCGACGACACTGACACGGGCGGCATTCGGGGCCCAGACTACAAAATGCACGCCGCGGATGTCTGCAATGGTTCGGACGTGGGCGCCAAAGTGTTCGTGGGCTTTGAACGATGTTCCCTCCGCAAACAGGTGCAGGTCGAAATCCGTCAATAGCGGGGGAACTGAATAGGGGTCGGATGTTTCCGTGACAGCATCGTCGAGGTGGGTGATGCGAAGTCGGTATGAGGGGATGGATATGGTATCCGGAAGCAGCGCCTCATAGAGACCCTCTTCGAAAATGCGCGTCATGCGCCACAAGACGGAGTTGGAGAGGAGTGCGACTTCCTTGACGCCTGGCTGCCAGGCTCGGAGCGCAAGATGGGGGCGGTCATCGAGCAAAATCACGTGGGGTCCAAGCACCGAGTGCGGATCCCAATGTGTCCCAGCCGCTAGGCGATCGACATCGTCTTGTTCAATTGTGCGTTCGTTCGGCATAGGCCTATCCTACTGAGGGCGACACCGATTAGGAAGGAGAAAATGTGATTTTCTGAGACATCTCAACAATCGCCAAAAAGACAACTCCAATTGCATTGTGTTCGCCGTCCCCGGATAATGCGTCGGGGCTGAACGATCAGTTGCAAGTCATAACGGGGAATCGCATGTCATCCTTGCTGTTGGCTCTTCTTATTTTTGGTCTGTGCTACCTGCTTATCATGACTGAACGGCTCCACAAGACGATTGTGGCGCTGTTCGGTGCCGCGGTGATGATCAGCTTCGGTGTGGTGTCGCAAGAAGAAGCGTTTTATTCCCATGAGTTTGGGGTTGATTACAACGTGGTTTTTCTGTTGATCGGCATGATGGTCATCGTGAATATCGTGCGAGAGACCGGGTTGTTTGAGGTGTTGGCTATCTGGGCTGCACAGCGGGCAGACGCGAAACCGTTCCGCCTCCTGGCTTTGTTGGCTGTACTCACGGCGGTATTATCCGCCATGCTGGATAACGTCACCACGGTTCTATTGATGGCTCCGGTCACACTCGCGATTACCAAGCGCTTGGAGTTGAACCCCATCACGTTTTTGGTGACCGAGGCGCTGGCGTCCAATATCGGTGGAACGGCCACACTCGTCGGCGATCCTCCCAATATCATGATCGCTAGCAAGGCGGAGCTCAGCTATCTCGATTTTCTGATCGTGATGGGGCCGATCGTCATTGTCATGATGGTGCTGTTCCTCGCGGTGCTGTGGGTTATCTTTGGGCGATCGATGACGGTTGCTCCGCATCTGAAAGAGGCGGTGCTTTTGCTGAGTTCGCGAGAAGCGGTACCGGATGAGGCATTCTTGAGGCGCTGTCTCATCCTGCTCATGGTCGTGAATGTGGCCTTTTGTTTTCACTCTCTGGTTCATCTTGAGCCAGCCACGATCGCGTTGCTAGGCGCGAGTCTGTTCATGGTTATGGGGCATGCCAGACGTAAACACGAAGATAATGCGGAGGAGTTGACGTATCTGGCAGAAGTGGAGTGGAAGACCATCTTCTTCTTCATTGGACTCTTTATCCTCGTGGGAGGATTGGTCAAGGTTGGGGTGATCCGATATCTTGCTGATCAATTGGTATCGGTGACGAGGGGGAATCTTGCAGGATCCACTATGGCGGTACTCTGGGGATCGGCAGTGCTGTCCGCCGTTGTCGACAACATTCCCTATGTGGCTGCGATGAATCCGTTGATCGTCGACCTTGCTCGATCACTGCACCCAGAAATCACCGATTATGCAACATTGGTTCATCAAGCGGACATTATCCCGCTCTGGTGGGCGTTGGCCTTGGGGGCTTGCTTAGGAGGCAACGGTACCATCATCGGGGCGAGTGCCAACGTCGTGATTGTGGATCTCGCTCGAAAAGCCGGCTACCGGATTACCTTTTGGCAGTTCTTTCAGTACGGGTTCCCGGTTATGGTGGGATCGGTTGCGTTCAGTGCGGTCTACCTCTGGTTGGTGTTTCTGCGATAGGTCGTCTCTGTCCGATCTCCAGCCATCCCAACGCGATTGAACTC
>JAHBWQ010000055.1 GCA_019636915.1 Nitrospira sp.
TACTATGCGTTGCGTGGTAGGCAGTTGGTCATTGTACCTGCAATGAACAGGGAGCGTCCCTCTGTGGAGTACTTGGAGTGGCATAACAATAATGTCTATCTTGGGTAAGTAAGAAGAGGTCGACAATGGTAAGTGAGGCAGTTATGGGGGCTCTCCTGGAATTCCGGCATAAGCGCAACTGGGAACAGTTTCATAGGCCAAAAGAACTGGCCGGTGCACTTACCATTGAAGCCAGTGAGTTGCAGGAAGTGTTTCAGTGGAAAACGGACGAAGAGGTTAGGGCTCTTCTGAGCAGTTCGTCTCGAGAAAAAGTCTTGGATGAAGTTGCGGATGTGGCAATCGTTCTCTCATACCTATGTCATGATTTGAACATTGACTTGAACGCGGCCGTACTTTCCAAGCTTCAAAAGAATGAGGTGAAGTATCCGCTTTGTAAGTCCTATGACACTGCAAAGAAATATGACGAATTATAGAAGGCAGTTTGAGGATCTGGCTTTTCTGTGCGCCACGCCTATTTCATTGGTGCGGACGAGCCCTATGAGAAACTCAAGCGCGCGTTGCGCGCTCAGATTGACGAAGCGGCGTGGTCCAGCATCAACTGTACCAAGAGCCGCCCTTTTCCTAAACCCAAGACCGGCAAAATCGCCATCAAAGTCATCAACCACTACGGCGACGAAGTACTGAAAATGTTCGAGATCTAGAAGGAACGATTGACTCTAACTCTCAAGTTGTCTTCTGTCGAGAGCATCGCGTTGACTCATTGATCAACTCAAAGGCAAAGGCGTGACTAGTTTAAAGACGGTGTAAAAGGGAGGAGCGATGCCGGAGATCTCACGTTTTCTTGGTATCATCATTACGATGTACTTCAACGAGCACAACCCGCCACATTTTCACGCTCGCTATGGGGATCACAAGGCGGAGATTACCATTGAAACTCTCTCAATTATTGCCGGAAGGTTGCCGCCAAGGGTGTTAGGATTAGTCATGGAATGGGGGGCCTTGCATCGCCAGGAACTGATGGAAGACTGGGAATTGGCCCGTCAGCAAATCGAACTCAAACGCATTGCACCACTGGAGTAACCACTATGTTTCTCATCGACGTCGTAGCTGTCACACCGATGGATGGACATCGGCTTGAACTCACCTTCAAGGATGGGCTGAAGGCTGTCGTGGATATCGATCAGGTCATACAACGGTTTGATGGTGTGTTTGCTCCCCTCAAGGACCCCGACTTTTTCCGTCTGGTCCGCGTCGATCCGGAGATTGGGACAATCGTGTGGCCCAACGGCGCCGACTTATGCCCGGACGTGCTCTATTCCTATGCATCTGGGAAACCGATCATCGTGAACGGTGAGCGAGTCCTGAATTAAGTGAAAATCCGGTTTGACGCCAATCAACAGTTCCAGCTCGACGCGTTGTCGTGAGCTGTGCCGCAATAAACCCGGATTCCGCAGTTGATTTGAGTTGAGGTAAAATCAGCAGCCAGATTCTCTTGGTCACCCAGGAGGTTGGCATGCGTCGTCGTCCCACTCCGGCCTCACCGCTCTACCCCAAGCTCCGCTTTGCGTTTACCGACCATCCGATCACCGTGTGGGCGGGGGTGATTCTGCTCCGGCTGTATTTCGAACTGCTCGGCCTGCGAGCCGCGCTCATCCCGCTGCTTGGGCCCTTCGCGAAGACCTCGAACAATCAGATTCCCGCCGTCGACGTGCTCCTGGCCTGGTGGTACGGACTGGCGCTGGGCGCCGAACGGTTTGACCATTTGACCCGCTATCGGCGCGATCCATTGCTGCCACGGCTGCTGGGGCTGCCGCGGTTTCCCTCGCCCGATACGGTGCGACGATTCTTCGGACGGTTCACCTATCGCCATACGACCGACGTGTCGGAGGCCCTGATGCGGCTGTCGTTGCAACGCCTGCGGCCGACGCTGCTGGGCCATACCCTGGATCTGGATTCCACTGTGTTCTGTCGCTATGGCGAACACGAGGGCCGTCGCATCGGGCACAATCCGATCAAACACGGCCGGCCCTCCCATCATCCGCTGGTCGCGTGGCTCAGCGAGCGCCGGCGACTCTTATGGGCCACTTTGCGGGCAGGCCATGCGGGGACGGCCAACGGCGTACGGGAATTTCTGGCCCAAGCGCTCACGATGTTGCCGGCGGGACATCGGATCGGTCTAGTGCGTGCCGATGCCGGCTTCTGTGTGACGGTGTTGTTCACCGCCTTGGAAGCGCGCGAACTCCCGTACATCATTGTCGCTCGGCTCACCCCGCTGGTCCGGAAGCTGGTCATCCACCGCATTCCCGAAATGGAGTGGCAGCCCGTCACGCGAGGCATCGCCGTCGCGGACGTGATAGCGACGCTCCCGGCCTGGCGGGGCCAGGCTCGCCGGTTTGTCTGTCTGCGGCAGACATTGACGGAGCGGCCTACCGCCAGTGGGCGGCGGTTGATTGAGTGTCCCGGCTACACCTACCGGGTGTTCATCACCACCGTGCCCTTTGCCGCGGAATTGGTCACCCGGATGTATGCCGGCCGGGCCGACTGTGAGAACCGCATCAAAGAACTTAAGGAGGACTTGAGTCTCGATACGTTCTGCCTCCAGTCGTTCGACGCGACCGATGCCGCGTTTCGAACCGGCTGTGTCCTCTACAACCTGCTGATGGGGTTTCGGGAAACCGTGCTCCCGTCGTGCTGGTTTGAACGGCGGCTGCGGGCCGTGCGGGATCTCGTGTTCCTGGTCGGCGCCGATTTGATCCCGAACGCGCGACGGCTGCGCGTCCGGTTCGCGGTACCTCCAGAGGAACGGCCCGAGTTCCTCCAGCGCCTTCGCACGCTCTCCGAGGGGCTCCCGATTGCGGCGCAGTTGGAGTGGGAGCTCACCGACCCGAATGAGCCGAATCAGACCGCTGTGCACGCCACGAATGTCCTCGTGCCGACAGTCCGACCGTCACCCCACACGCCAAGAGCCTCCCCCTAGGCACATGGCTACTGCGGAATCCGGGTTTAATGACGTATGTTTGACCAGTTTAGAGCTTGTTAGTTATAGTAGTAGTCAATGGGGCGCGGTGCCCCTTAGAAGGAGGAGGCCGATGCGTGTGATCAAGGTAGCGCCGGATCGACACATCGTACTTCCCAAGCGTTTGTTTCAGCCGGATGATACGGTCCTTGTGATGACCGAAGGCGATACCCTTGTCATCAAGAAAGTGCGTCCTCGCCTCTCTTCGATCGCCCAGCGTGTTCGAGGACGTGCTCTTCCGATGCGGGTTGTGGTTCGTGAAGTGAAGGCCTATCGGAAGCGTCGCCGCTCAGCATGAGGGTTGTCGCCGATACGAATGTCATCGTGTCGGCCATGCTCTGGCTTGGTAGTCCTCATAGAATCCTTGTCGCTGTGGAGGGTGCTCGACTGACTCTGTATACTTCTCCTGCACTTCTCCGTGAACTCACAGGAGTTTTGAACCGTCCCAAGTTCGCTGCACGGCTTCGCGAACTACAAGTCAGCGGTTCAGAACTGACTGCCGATTATGCACGATTAGCTCACCTTGTGAACCCTCAGCGCATTAGGCGTGTCGTTGTTGACGATCCATCGGACGATGAGGTGCTTGCTTGTGCTCTGGCCGCGCGAGCCCAGTATATTGTGAGCGGAGATTCCGATCTCCTTCGATTGCGGTCGTACCGGGACATTCCAATTCTCTCACCCCGCTCCTTTGTTCAGCAGAAGCTTTCTCGGTCATAGCAATGTATTGATATTTTCAGAAGTATTGGTGATTGTGCTGAGAAGCTGCCTGTCGACGGAAACTTGAAGAAACAAGCGTGTCCGCCTTGCCCCAGCTTGTTAGCGAGCCCCCGCATCTGGTAGCCGGCTGATCCGTGGCCGATCGAGAGAGAGAAACTCAATATCAGCCATCACGCCGCGATGGTCGGATGGCCAGAGGGCATCACCATTCGGGAGGCGGCTGGGTTGGTCAAATGCTAGCGTGCTTGAGTGCACAACGGGACTACTCCCAGTGCCCTCGTCCAGGACAAAAATAAAATCGACGCGGCGATCGGTGGTGGGCCAATCGACGTAGATATTTTGCCAGACGGTTCCGCCCGATACGCCAGGATTGGCAGCTCTGAAGACGTCGATGAGGCCCGGGTCTTTTTGCCATCCCATGAGGACCGGGGATTGCTCTCCTGTATTCAAGTCGCCCATGAGGATGGCACGTCCTGTTCCTTGATGCTCACGAAACAACTCGCCGACTCGCTGGAGCTGACAGTCATCTCCTTTCGCGGTATGGGCGGAAAAGATCTGCACCGGTCCATCCGGCGCGGTGATCTCAGCCCGTAAGAGAATACGGGGATCCAGCCGACGCTGGCATCGGGGCAGGTCATAGACTTCCGAGGCGGCGATCGGATACCGACTTAAGATAGCCGATCCTTCCTTGAAGCCGATAGTTGCGGTGATGAGCTTATCGATCAGACTGAGGCCGAAGATCCGTTCTGTCGCAGGCGCGAATACCATCTGATATCCGAGCGCCTCGGCGATACGCTGCGGGACGTTACCATGCTTTCGACTGTCCGATGCTTCTTGAAGTGCGATGACGTCAGGCTGTAACCGTCGCAATTCTTGAATGGTCATCGCCAACCGCTCCTCGAGATGTGTGCCACTCTCGAAGAATCCGGACCATCCCCCATCGTGCAGCAGGTTGTAAGTGAGTACACGCAGTCGAGACGAGGCGTCATGGCCTGTTTCAGCCAGTGCCGGCGAAAGGAAGAGCCCAAGTATGGCGGTAAGCCAGAGGAAGATATAGAAGAAGTGGCGAAACATCCCCCAATACCATACGCCGATTTCATTAAGCTTTCCAGCGATCAGAGGTGGATGACGGTTGCCTGAACGGTAAAGCCTAACCCCTCGTGATGGTGCTTCGACGAGCTCAGCTTCACTGGAGAAATAGAGTACTTGCCAAGTCAAATCCGTTAATCAGAGAGGGCACTTCAATAACGTCGTTCTCGACGACTGCATGTGGCCGTGCTTGCGTCAACTTTTGAGCGGGTGCTAAGATCCGCCCAAGGAATATTGAGGTTCAGGTTGAGTCATCTGACGTTAGCCTGAACCGTAACCTGTTCTCTATCTGTATTATGCCAAACATTACTTTGCTGGTCTCGCCCAGCTGCGGAGCTTGTCCTTCGGCGAAGAGCCTCTGGAAGCAACTGCGGGTGAAGTACAGTTTTTCCTATCGTGAAGTGGATATCACCACGAAAGATGGCCAGGAGTTAGCTGATCGCCATTCTGTGCGGGCCGTGCCCGCGACAATTATCGACGGGAAGCTGACCTTCGTCGGGGTACCGAGCCGCGAGAGTGCAGAAAAGGCCATTCAATTGAAAATCAAACAGCGGGAAGGCTAGGGGAGTCATGGACGAAGACGATATCGAGCTCCCGGATCTTCTCCCACTCATTGCCAAGGGGCCTCCGCCGGACTGCCCGATCTGTGGTGATCCGATGTCCTTCATCGACGGCGATTGGGCCTGCGTCGATTGTAACGGAGAACTCTTGGGTCCAGAGACCGGCTAAGCCTGTCGTTCGCCGTTCGTGAAGCGCAATTCTATGAGGATGCAGATCTTGAAGGTCTTCGTACGCTTCACGGGTCACGCTTCACGAAACCCGAGTTAGATGCTCCGCGTTATCACCGGTCGGTTCCATCCTTCTCTCGAATCTGCGCTCGTCGATCAGCTCCATCTCGCACAGGTTGACGATCCCTTGGCCCCGGTTGCGATCCTTGTTCCATCGAGCACCCTGCTCGATCGAATGAAACGTCTGCTCAGCCGTGAGCGACATAGCACACTGCTCAATGTTCATCTCCTCACCTTTCACCAGTTTGCCCTTCGTCTCGCGGATGAGATTCACGGTCGGAATCGAACAACGAACATTCGTATCGTTGACGATCTATTCTTCGAACAGCTCGTCCGCTATCTCACAAAGAATCGTCCCTCTGGGTTGGCACCACTGCGGCGGATTGGACATGCCTCCGGGACCTGGGCGGCCCTCTGGTCCACCATTCGTGATCTGAAGGATGCCGGGGTTGATCCGGCGGCGGCAATCCAAGGTGTCACAGAAGGGTATTTCGGCCAAGACGAATCCGATCAGCTCCAAGCCCTCTTTGCGCTGTATGCGGCTGTGGAGGAGGTCGGCAAGACACTTGCGGTGGGGACGGCTGATGATTTCACTGAATCCCTGATCCCGTTTGTTCCGTCGTCCCCCTTCCTGGCGTCGCTCACGCACCTGTTCTATTACGGATTTTATGACCTCACGCAGGTGCAACTCTCGCTGCTTGGGGTCGTACGTGCGACGGTGCAGACCACATTGTTCTTCCCGCTGGAGGAAGACACCTCCTATAAGTTTGCCCAGCGCTTCTTCGATCGGCATATCAGCCCGCTGGTTACGGGTGCTCACGCCTGTGTGTCACTAGCGGCACCAGAAAGACCTCTTGGCAACGGCCCTGTGACGTTGTCGATCTCAAGCGTCATTGGGGCGGAAGAAGAATTGGCTTCTACTTGTCGTCAGATCCTTGAGCTCGTTGAGACGAATGGGTATCGCCTTGATGAGATCGGCGTCGTGGCCAGGACCTTGGATCCCTATGGGGGGATGCTGCGGGACATCTTTGATCGGCACTGTGTTCCCTTCGTGACGAATGGGAGCACTCCACTGATCCACGAGCCGCTCTGCAAGCTTCTCTTACAACTGGCCTCTTTGCCGATCAACGATTTCTATGCCACGGTGGTTTTGGACGTCATTACCTCACCACTATATCGATCGTCCAAGCTCCTGGAGGGGAGCTCACACTATCGACCTGAACAGTGGAAGGCCATGGTCTCAACCCTCCGTATCACTCATGGGCAGGATGAATGGGAGCGTGTGAAACAGGTCAGTCTGTCAGTGCTTACCTTGCAAGAGGATGGAGAAGAGGAGATCCAGGGAGGCTCCCTGGATGTGGCACCGGAAGTGGCGACTCTGTGCTGGCAGGTCGTCGAAGAATTGTTCCAATCCTGTGAAGCGGTACCCGCGCGTGGTACGGCCCGAGAGCTCGTGGATGCGCTTGAACAGCTGGTCTCTCGCCATCTGTCTCGACGGGAGGAAGCGAATCCCGGGAAGGAAAGCCTTAATGAGACGCGATGTGATTCGATATGGCAGGTTATCGAACAGACCTGGGATAAGGTGCGAGCGCTCGACGCCTTGGGAGAAGAACTGAGTTGGGCAGAATTTGTCGAGCTGCTGCAGCATGCCTTGGAGCGTGCTTCAGTGCCGATCAGTTCTGTTCCCAATCAGGGAGTGGTGGTGCTCGATGCCATGGCGGCGCGCGGAATTCCCTTTCGGGCGTTGTTTGTCCTTGGACTGAACGAAAAGCACTTCCCCCGCTATATCCGCGAGGACCCGTTTCTGCGGGATCGTCATCGAGTCGTCCTCGACACCACCCTTGGATTTAAGATCGACGAAAAGTTGGCCGGCTACGATGAGGAGACGTTGTTGTTCACCCTGCTCTGCCAGGCTGCCACTCAGCGGCTGTCTCTCTCCTATCAACGGGCTGATGAAAATGGGCGTGTGTCCGTCGTTTCGCCCTACGTCGAGTCGGGGACTAGGCGGCTGAGTCAGAGTGATTGTCCCGTTGAAACGGTCCCACGTCGTCTCACGGATCGAGTGGCCTACCGGCCTGCCATATGCCGGTATCTTTCACCCGCCGAGCTCGTCAGGTGGATGGTGCTGCAGGGACAAGACCCAGCTTCGTTTTTGCAGGCCAGGGGGCATGATGCCGAGTTGTGCCGTCATGCAATAACGGCAGTGGCCTGGATCGAACAGGATGTCCCGTCCCTTACACCATTCGACGGTCAGACTGGTCCGCTTCTCTCTCATTGGGCTCGCATCATGCGGCGTGGGATGGCTCCGACCCCGCTTGAACGGTATGCGCGCTGCCCCTTTCAATACTTTGGGACGGACGTGCTCCATCTTGAGCCCGTTCGATTCGTACACAGGAAAGAACCGGATGCGTTAGTGCGTGGGATCCTGATTCACTCAGCGCTTCGGCACTGCTATGAATCGTTTATTGAAGAGAGCTGGCCAGCTACCGGTCTGGCTCAGGACACCATTCGCCGATCAGCTGAAGAAGCCGTGGCAAAGGCGGCAGGAGACTGCGAGCGGGAGCATCCGCCTGGACTGTTTCTCTTGTGGGAATTGGCCAAGGAACAAGCTGTGGCCTTAGTGATCGCCACAATTTCATTCGATCAAGCAGCCTACGCTGAGCTGCCGTATCAGCCGATTGCGTTCGAACAGGAAGCGACCGGCACGTTGTCGCTGATGGTGGAGGACGAATCAGTCGAATTGAAGATTCAAGGCCGACTCGACCGTCTGGACCGACATCGGGACAGCGGCGCTCTGCGCATCATCGATTATAAATACAAGACCGGCACCGCCATGAAGACGGAAGACCGAAATCTCCGTCAGTCGGCGGTTCGGGGGGGGCGATTGCAACCGCCGTTCTATGCGCGTCTGGACCTTGCCGAGCTAGGAACGACGGAGGAAGTTCAACTGCTCTTCCTGGCTCCACACTGGCCGAGACCGATCGATCGCTCAATATTCACGAAGCGGGATTGGTCTGGAAATGCTGGCGTGTTACTCCAAGACTCGATTGAACGGCTGGTGACCGGACTCAAGACCGGTCAGTTTTTTATTCTGCCCGGCACCTATTGCAAGACTTGTGAGTACCGGGTGGCCTGTCGTCGTGAACATCAGTTGAGCTGGTGGCGGTCGTATCGAGCGACGGAGTCCAAAGATCTTCGATCCTTGCGCACGATGAAGGTGCAGGATGAGTAACCGCAACGAGATTCCGGATCATGCCGCTCGAGAAGCGGCTGAAACGACGTTTGATCGAAATGTGGTCGTGATTGCGGGAGCCGGAACCGGCAAGACGACACTCTTGGTCAATCGCCTCGTGCATCTGGTGATGAAAGAGCCTCGTCCCGTACCCATCACCCAGGTCGTTGCTCTCACGTTTACCAACAAAGCAGCGATGGAAATGAAGGTGCGGTTGCGGGAACGTCTGACATGGCTGGCTGATCCCAGGACTGATGCGGCGAGAGCGCATGATAGCGGGGCGGTGTCGGCTCAGGAACTACAGGAGCGGTATGGGCTCACCAGGGATGAGATTGCGGCTCGCGCCCGTGCAGGTCTGGTCGATATCGAGAAGGCTCAAATCGGGACGTTGCATAGTTTTGCCGCGCATCTGCTGCGGCTGCATCCCCTGGAGAGCGGCGTCGATCCGGATTTTCAAGAAGATGATGGCTCACGATTCGAAGAGCATTTCACGCAAGCCTGGGACATCTGGGTCGATCAGGAGTTAGGGCGTCAGGGTATGAGCCATGATCGGTGGCGTCGGGTGTTGCGCGTGGCGACGCTTGAAGAGATCAGGACCCTCGCTGACGCACTCTGTAGCGAACTGGTCGACCTTAAAGTTCTGCAACAACAGCTTGATCAGAACACTATGAGTCCAAGGGTGCGTCAGTGGGTCCGAGGGCTTGCTGAGAAGGGGCAACTGTTACTCAAGTCGTATGATCGCCCGAAGCGGCGAAAGATCGAAGAAATGCTTGGGGCAAGTGTGTTGTTGTTGACACAGGTGATGAATGAGGGCCCATCTGCACTCCAACGAGTGGATGTTTCGACTCGTGAGTGGCTCCGCAAGGACTTGGGGAGTAAGGTCAAGGATTGGGACGAGGCCGAGTTCCAAGAGGCCAAGCGACTCATTCAAGCCGGCCAGTCCCTCCTCGATGTGGACCATGTGCTGTTCGATGATCTGTTAGAGTTGCTTGGGCCTCTGCTGGAGTCGATCCGCTCCTCATTCGTGGATAAAGGGTGGTTGTCGTTCGACGGCCTTCTGGCAAGGGCGAGGGTCCTACTTCACGAGCACCCAAGAGTTCGGGAAGGGATCAAGCGGGAGTATCGGGCGGTGCTGGTCGACGAGTTTCAGGATACGGACCCGATTCAGTATGAAGTTATTCTTGCGGTGTCGGAGCAGCCTGGCCGTCATGAGACCGCCTGGCAGGACATGAGACTGGACCCGGGAAAATTGTTCATCGTCGGTGATCCGAAACAATCCATCTATGCGTTTCGTCGCGCGGATATTGAAGCATTCGATCGTGTGGTCGACAAGGTCATCCAGGGAGGTGGGGTCATCCAGACCCTCACGACCAACTTTCGCAGTGCTGCAGCCGTGCTGGACCCAGTCAACGACATCTTCGACCGGCTCTTCGTCCGGCACCCTCTGGTGCAGCCGGCCAATGTTAGGCTTGAAGTGCGCCCACAGCGGCGTCCGTCAACGATGGAAGCCGGTGTCCAGCTCTTGGTAACGACTCCGGCAGATGTGACTCAATCGTTTGATGCAGATCTTGCTGTGCGAGCCGAAGGAGAAGTGCTGGCACGGTGGTTAAAGGAGGAGATCCTCTCGCGGCCCAATGCAGTGGCAGGCCAGGTGGCGTTGCTCTTCCGAAAGCTCACCCAGGCCGATGCCTACCTCGATGCCCTGCGTCGGCACAATATTCCCTATGTGATCGAAGGGGAGAAGCACTTTTACCGGCGGCAGGAAGTGATCGATTTGGTCAATGTCCTGCGTGTGCTCGACCATCCGCATGATCGCATTGCCATGACCGGGATCCTGCGCTCTCCACTTGGTGGGTTGACGGATCGGGAAGTGTTCGAATTTCATGAAACCTCCCATCTGGACTATGCGGCATGGTCAAGGCTGGATTCGTTCGATCATCCACGAGCGGCAGCGATTCGCCGTCTCTATGAGCAGTTGGCTTGGCTCCATCAGGCCGTCCCCGCTGTTCCGCTTGCTGACGCGATTCAATTGATCTTTGATCGGCTTCCTCTCTTGGAAGCTGCTGCGGCCTCACTGCACGGTGAACAGGCAGTCGCAAATCTCCTGAAGGTGAGGCAGACAGCCGCCGCCTTGTCTGACCGGCCCACGATGACGTTGAGTGCCTTTATCGAGCTGATGGTGGAACGATCGGAGGAACAACCGGAAGAAGCGGAGAGTCCATTGGCTGAAGAGTCCGCCGATGCGGTGCAGATTCTGACGATCCATAAGGCCAAGGGACTGGAGTTTCCCATTGTGGTCCTGCCGGGATTGCACCAGGGAACGGGACGGGATCGGACGGTGCCGCATGTGGCTCACGATTGGTCGAGTGGGATGTATGGCTTGTCGCTCGGAAACAATCGAACGATTGGGGCGGTGTTGGCTCAGGAAAAATTTTCAGTACGGGAGGAGGCCGAACGCCGCCGCGTGTTCTATGTCGGGATGACGAGGGCCAAGGAGCTGTTAGTGTTATCCGGCGGGAAAGTCGCTCGCTCGATGGGGGAGACTACGTTTGAGTGGCTGGAGCAGATCGGGACAGGGCAGGTCGGCGAGGTCGCTACTCAGCAGCTGGCCATCGGAGCGAGCGCGATTCCCCATCGCGTGGTCCATGCACCGGAGCGGACCTGGCAGCGCCGGTCATTGATGGGTGACAGCCAGGCTATCTCGATCGATGTGCCTTCGACTGCTCGGCTGTGGGGACAGCGGAAAGAACGGTGGATGGCTGTCGGAGAAATCCCATGGCATGTGACACCGACCGCATTGGTTCGACAAGAAAAGCTGCGCAAGCCTCTTCCCGCTCAGAACGGTCAGCCCCGTGAGGTGGGGCGATTAACGGGGATTGCCGCTCACCGGATTCTTGAGCGCTGGGACTTCTCGTCACTGCCGAGTGGATTGCTGGATCAGATCAAGCCAGTCCTTCAGTTGATACTCCAACCGGAAGACCAGCCCCTGCTCGCGGCCGTTACGGATTCACTCCGCGAACTATTCACCACATTTGGCGGGTCGCCGCTCTACGATAGGCTTCGGTCATCACAGATTCTCGGCCGTGAAGTGCCGTTCACCATGCCCTGGGGAGACCGGCAGGTCATGGAAGGAGTGATGGATGTGCTCTATCGGTATGACGGAGAACTCTGGATTGCCGACTATAAGACCGATGTCGTTTCATCTGATCAGGTAACGGCTCGCGCTGAGCAGTACCGAACTCAGGGCGAAGTCTATAAGGCCGCGGTACGACAACGTCTGAAGCAACCGCCACGATTTCATTGTTTATTCCTACGCTGTGCGACGGCCGTTGAGTTGTAAAGGCTGAGATGTCGACCATGGGCATGCGTGAACACATGTCTTCCGAAGCATTTGCGAAACTCGTTCAGCAAGCCATTGCCGATTTGCCTCCTCCCTATGCCAAGCTGATGGAGTCGATCGCAGTTGTGGTTGAAGAGGAACCATCTAAAGAGGTGCTTGAGGATCTGGAGCTTGAGGACGAAGAGGACTTGCTCGGGCTCTATCAAGGCCGGTCACTCACGGCTGATTCATTTTTCACGCCGGGAGGAGAGTTACCTCCACAAATCTCAATCTATCGTGGGCCGATTCTCAGGCTCTGTGAGAGCCCAGAGGAAGTGGTGCAAGAAGTGTATGACACCGTCGTGCACGAACTGGGACATCATGTGGGGCTGGACGATGATGATATGCCCTACTAAACCAGTTTCGAGTTTCGAGGCTCAAACCCGAAGCCGGAAACTTAAGATTTGGCTGTGGGTGAGTAGGTAGCTGAAGCCTTGTAGTAGCCCAAGATCAGCATGAGAGCTCCGACCAGCACCATCGGTATTGAAAGAATTTGGCCCATCGTAATTGGGCCGAAAATAAACCCTAGATGCTGGTCCGGTTCACGGAACAGTTCGACGATGAGCCGGCTGGTGCCATACCCGGTAATGAAGGTCCAGAAGAGGGTACCGGGTGGGGTTGGGCGGCGGTCGATCCACCAGAGCACTGTGAACAGTGTCAGTCCTTCCAGCGTGGCCTCATACAACTGGGAGGGATGGCGGCAGGCAGGCCCTCCCCCTGGAAAGACCATGCACCAGGCCACATCGGTTGCCCGGCCGAAGAGTTCACCGTTGATAAAATTCCCAATTCGTCCACATCCCAAGCCGATCGGTGTGACGCAGGCCGCGAGGTCCGCGACGGTGTAAGCGGGAATCCTCTGCTTTCGGCTGAACCAGATCAGGGCAATGATTGTTCCCAAAAGTCCGCCGTGAAAGGACATTCCTCCTTCCCAGACGGCGAGGAGTTTCAGTGGATTTTGGCTGTAGTACGAAAAGTTATAGAAGAGCGTATAGCCGATTCGCCCCCCAAGAAACACGCCGAAGGCGGCGTAGACGACCATGTCATAGACCTGGTCCGGTCGGATCGGCAATTCTTTCCGGGCCACCTTTCGTTGAATGAGAAAATACGCGGTCGTGAGGCCGATCAGGTACATCAGCCCATACCAACGAAGCTGAACAGGGCCAAGGGCGACAATGACTGGATCAATATTGGGATAAGGGAGCGCGGCTGGGGGACCCATCAATCTTTTTCCAAGACCGTCCGTTACGAGAGCGTACCTTCCTCTTCTATAGGAACACGAACCAGCAGTCACGTGCCAGACCCTGAGGCAGCTAGGCAAGGCTTGCCCGTGGATAATACGGAGGCTTACGTGCCAATGCAAGCGCATCGGCAATGAGGAAGTTTTAACGTTCAATGGCCGGCAAATCGGCTTCTATGGCCGTCAAACAGGGAGAGACACGAGACACCTGTTGGATTTCTGAGACGGCTGTGCCCAGATTTGTTGAGAAAAGGAGACCAAAAATTAGTCATTCCTCATTGACAAAAAACGCTCCCCGCGATTTTTCAATGAAATCTGCTTCTCGACGTCGAGTCAGGCCCTGGCACGGAGCATGCTGATAATTCGTGTAAGGGAACGGGGTGCGAAGCGATCTTCCGGCTCATTCACCATCATGAGGAGGTTCATCATGTCGGAGCAGCAGAAGCAAGTCGCCAAGGTAGCTGCATTCGTCGCTGGTGGAGCGGTCATCGGAGCAGGGTTGGGGCTCCTCTTTGCTCCACAGACCGGTGCTGAAACCCGTCGAACGATCAGTCGCTATGCCCGAAAGGCACAGGCACAGACCAATCGATGGGGACGGGCCGTCAAGTCAGGGGTGGAGGAAGTACTGAACCGTAAGCCAGAAAAAGAGAAAAGTTGTGAGGAAGAGCGGCCACAACTCCTGGCGATGATGAACTGATGACCCCGGTGATCGTCGGTAGCAGCTCGGCCTGGCGCCTTCCTCCGTCGGCGCCGACTGCCTGCTACCGATGGTCCAGGGGAATGTGGATGCTGATCGCCCCTGCCAACTCCCCCGCCTGCGCCCCTTCTCGTGGGTAGCCGGAAATATCCAGGATTCCTTTCGGACTGCCGTGACAGGTGAGGCAATCCGCTGAATAGTAGATTGGCGTCAGAGCCCTGAGGACCTTTTCTCCTTCGGTCCACTCAACGATCGGCTGGCTCGACCCTGGTTGCCTGGATAGCCTGGTCAGCACTCTTTCTTCATAGGCATCGGGTGCATTCTTGGGATTTCTTGGGGTGAGGGTTGTCTGTTTGATCGTGACGTACGAGCGTGAGGAAAACCTCCGTGCGGCTTGGCTGCCGAACGTGGCAGGGATAAAGTTCTTGTACCCGATTCCCCTCTGGTTGATCACGAATTGGGCATCCGATACGACCTCCGTACTCGCCGACAGCAGCAGCGTCAGCAGCTCCTTTGTGCGTGACGGTACGGCTGTGGACGTATGTCTCAAGTCAATATGAGCTTGCTGTCGAAACTCCTCGACGACTTGATGCTCGAAGACTTCCGGCGTGAATCCCTTGTCGCCTTTCCGTGGGTCGTTGATCAACGATTGGTTGTGTTCGATGACGACACGCCCGGCATTGAGCAAGGCCGCCAGCAACTCGGCCGCTTGTTCTGTTTCCTCTTTGGTGGGCTGCGCCCAGCCCTGACGAGGGACGAAGAGGACGAACAACATACTGCAGAGGAGGACTACCTTTAGAAGCAGAGTCATCGTACCTACCATGTCCTCATCGTTCATCCGACAGACGGCACTGGCCTTGGTCATAATGCTCGGGAACCTGCGTGATTTCCAGCGGCAATCCCTCTGTGGTTGCGCGTCGAGTGGGGGCATATTCCTCCTCGATCCATCGTTTGCGCATCTGTTGAAGGCGTCCGGATTCCTCCAACCGAAAGACAAGATTGTTCAAAAACCATTGTAAATGTCTGTGTTCTTCGCTCGTCACAAAGGAAAGGTCACCAGTTGTCAACATCAGGGGGGCACCGTCGATTCGTGACAAGGGCTGCCAGTCGTGCCAGACCCGCTTCGTCACATACCTGATGATGGAATAGTCCGAAAGGATGACATCGATATGCGGATCTTTCATTTCGATTGCGGCGGGAAGTGAATCACAGACCACCAAACGAACCTTGTTGAGATTGGCTTTGGCATACAGGTGAGCCGATCGTCCTTTCTGAACTGCGACGGTCAGACCGGCAAATCCTTCCTGAACGGCTGCGAGCGTATCCCACTGTCCGTTCTGTTTTCGAAATTGTGCCGACAGGCGTTCTGCCACTTCAGATCCTTGGGAGATGGCCCCCACTCCATCATCACGGAGATATGGGGCGGAAAACCACAGGCCGGTCGGCTTTGTTCCGGGAACGGTTCCGCTGACGGATGAGACGAAGAGATCGAGTTGTCCTTCGTTCATCTTGATAAAGAGATCAGGAAATCTGGTGAGATGCAAGGTCGGAACGATAGGTGTTGAGCTGCCGCAATGAGAGGTGAGCGCGTCGGCGACGTCTCGGATCAGTTCGATATCCAAGCCAGTCACCCGAATGCCTTGGTCCGTGTAGACTGCAGGAAAGACAAATGGGCGAAATGGTTCAACCGAAATACCGATGCGCACTTTTCCACGCACACAGATCGCAGAGAGTTCATCCCGGTTCAATGGCTGGATCATGCTTGCGGCATCGTAGAGCAGTCCGCAGCCTTGTAGGAGGAGAGGGGCCAATCCCAGCAGGAGAGGGTACCGCCAATAGCTGAGGTTCCCGTTGTGCAGCGATCTGAGGGATCGTCCTTTGGAATTAATCCATTGCATAGGGGACAATTACAGGCGAATCCCGATTGTAAACAGCCATTGCTGGGAGAGATCAGACTTGCCTTTAAAATCAATCTCAAACCGAGTGTATTGGAGTCCCATATCAACCGAAAATCCACGAGCAACCGGGAATCGCACGCCTACTTGACCTCCGTACAGATAGCCAGGTGAACCTTGGCTCCGTCCAGGGAGAGTGCCACCAATTAGTGTGCCGACGTAGGGGACTGCTCGATCCTCGAGCGGTCCGAACAGTACATGTCGGATAATGCGGTTGATCGGTCTGGCGCGAGGGAAATCCAGGACATCGATGAAGTTATTCCAGCGGGGGTTCAGGAACAGCGAGTGCTGGTCGGTTATGAACGTCGGAGTGTGGTGACTGTAGTATTGATAGACAGTTCTCATTTCAAGTGGCCCATACCGAAGAGCAGTGATCCCGACCTGCGCCGCGATGACCCTGGCCTGAGGTGCAAAGGTCCGCTGGTTAAAGGAGATATCAAAGTTAAAGGGGCGGAGGGGGAGCACGTCGAGCACAGCTTCTTGGCCGGCTGCTGTCGGTGGTAGCGCCAAGGTGAGCATGAGCACGCCGGCAAACAAGAGGGAGACCGATGTGCTCAGCCGCATCACCTCCGCTCAGTCCCCTCGTTTCCTGACGGTTGCACCGCTCATCACCTATATTCTACTCTACCCCACTATGGTTTGTTGAGGGCTTATGTCGGTTTCGGGGTTCTGGGGTATCGGAGTGGGTGAGGGGCTTGTATGAAGGCTAACGAGAAAGTGGCTGTGGGCAGCCTCGTGGCTATGCTAAAATCCGCTCTTCGCCGGAGTGGCGGAATAGGCAGACGCAAGGGACTTAAAATCCCTCGGGCTCAAAAGGCCCGTGTGAGTTCGATTCTCACCTCCGGCACCATCTTTCAATAAGTTACCCATGCTTCCTCGTCTCCCTTACTCCATCCACTTCTCGGTTTTGTGCCCAAACTGTGCCTAAAGTCTTCTTAGAGCTCCGTCGCCGATCTCCTGCATGGAGCGCCGCAAGCTTCTTCATCCCTTCACTGAGGTCCGCTTCGGAGACGATTGCATACCGGCGATAGACACTCTCGGTCTTATGACCAGTGATCTTCATCGCGACGGAACGTGGCACGCCCGCCCGTTCCAAGTTACGGACGGCAGTCCGTCGAAAGTCATGGGGGATCCGTTGGGCAACCCCAGCAGCGGTACAGGCATTGGCCCAGGCTTTCCGGAAATCGAGGATGGGCTGTCCGTTTCGATGAAACGCCCAAGGTATGATTGTGCCGCGCTCAAGCTCCAACTGGGTCGTGTCCCGGCGTTGGAGCTCCAGGAGGTCCCGAAGCTCGGGCAATACGGCAAAGGGAAGAACCCGGCCTTCCTCATTCTTGGTGGATCCCGGCTCAAGGCGGACAATACCAGCGTCCATGTCGACCTGTCGCCACGTCAGGCTGAGGATCTCGGATCGGATTCGCCAGCCTGTCAGGTACGCGAAGGTGACGACTGGACGAAGATGCAGGGGGAGAGCAAGGCGCACCGCTTCAAAGTCAGGCCGTTCGAAGAAGCCTTGTCGGGTGTTGTTGACTGACAGTGTTGGGAATGGGGGACAGATTGCTTTCCCAGCACGTTGGGCGAGCCGGAACGCTCGTCGAAGTATACTCAGGTCGTTCTTGATTGTCGCTGGCGCGATTTGTTGCGACAACCGTTCCGCCACATAGCTATTCAGGCGATCAAGGGTAATGTCGATTGCCAACGATAAGCCGAAGAAGGCGCGCAGGGCGGCGAGAGACGTTTTCATCCGACCCAGCGAGCGCCGGCCATTGATGGTGTAGTCATCCGTGATAATGGTTTCAAGGTCTGAAAATGTCGTTCGATCGATCTTCGGACCAAGGAGTTGGCCGGTGCCCATCTCGGCCATCCGTTTGCGCAACAGCTTAATCGCATCCATTCGCTTTGAAGAGCGGGAAGACTCCCGATGCACTTGCCCGCGAAAATGATACTTTGCCCACCATATGCTTCCACGCTGGTAGACCATCCCGAATCCCCGTCGTTTCATAGGTACCTCCTGAGTTGAAGGGTGAAGAGCCTGATGGTGGCGCAGCATGTGCTTCACACCCTCCGTTTTGCAAACCATCGGGTTAGGGCAACCTCAGGAAACAATAAGGTCTTTCTTGTGGGCTGACTATGGGGCAAGTGCTTTTTGTTGCGATACAGCCAGCGGGCAGTAACGTGAAACCGATCCGCCACTTCCTCAACGGTTAGGTAGCATTCTTTCTCCGCTGTTTGAAGAGCTGGACCAGGCACCATCTGATTTCCGAGCAATCTGGAGGCCGCTGAACTTTGTGCAGCTGCGAGCTGAGACATTACAGCCGGAAGTCGGTCGACTGGTGCCTGGGTAATCAATTGCATGAGCTCGGTCAGAAGTGGTTCAAGTGCCATGTGTCACTTCGTTCGATTGGAGCCCTTCATGCCGTTAATATTCCGCCCTAACTGCGCTCTACTGTGGAATAGCGACTGGGCATCAAATGCCTTCTTGCTTCGCAACCGGTCCGCGTTGATCCACCGGATCGCTTCCTCGAACGTGATGCGGATCCAAGAGCTGTCTCTGTCTTGAGCTACAAATTCGGGCACGGCTGGGCCAAGGATAAGACCGTTGCTAGCTTCCCAGTAGATTCCTGATAACGGGCTGCCATCCGGCTTTGTGGCAGGCTGAACGATCGGTGGGGCTTGCTCCTTTGTCGTCCCCATGGATTTGGGAGGTGCCGTTCCCCAGGGTATGTACAGCGTTTCAATACGAGTCTCTGAAGGGACACATCGGCCACACTGGTATGCGGCTTCAGACGTAGGGCGGATCCAAGAGCCTCCCCCACATTTCTGGCAGTACCCGTCTAGTGCCGGGGGGAGGCAGGGTGTTACCGGCATATCCTCCACCGAAGGGGATGATTTGCCCGCTTGTGTTGCAGGTGTAGCAGGTTTAGCAGTAGCAGGCCGCCTGCCTCCACGTTTTTCTATCATCTCGGCAAGTATCATAAGTCCTCCTTTCTTGAGAGGAGGGAAGGGTTTAATTCGATAATGGTACCTGCTCCCTCCTCATGTACCCGGATACGGTGAAGGTTCTCTAGCTGCTTAACAGCAGCCATCAGAGGTGCTTTCGTGCGCAGTCCGCCTGGGCCATACTGTTGCACCACTCCGGTCTTGATGCGGGTGACGGTTTGCTTTTGACAGTACTTGATCAGCCACGTCTCTAAGCGCGCTGGCCAGGCAAACTCTGGAGGCAGAGCCAGTTCCGAGAAGAATCGGCGAGCTTCATGGAGGTACCAGGCTGCGATGCGGCAAGAGGCCTCCATTTGGCCAAAGGTCACGTTGCTACTGCTAAAATTGCTACAGAAATACTGAAAGAGAGCGGCGATCCTGGCGGCATTGTCGGCAATCTTTGACGCCATGTCCCGCACATCGCATAGTTCTCCTCCGGTCTTAAGCTTCTCCTCAATAGCATCATGAAAGGTCACCCAGGCGGCTTTGGCCTCAGGTTCCAATTCCACTATGGTAGGGGTTAAGGCCCCTTCGCTGTCAGGCGTGACAGGGATATCGAGAATTTCAGAGATCCTTCGATGGAAGGCATCTAGGGCAGGCCACGCGGCCGGTGATTCCTTGAATGTGCGGGAGCCTTGTGTTGATTCAGGCCAGGCAATCAGGAAGCGAGCGAGAAACCCTGTGCCACGGGCAAGGCCTCCTGACCGCTCAAGGAAGGTCCGTAAGGTGGCCGCTTGGACCTGCAGTCCCAGCGTCAATCGAGCTCCACGCACTGTGTAGGTCTCCGATGTTCGGCGCCCAACCTGATGGGTTCCCCCGTCCCACAGCGTATTCAGTAGAGCAAGATTCCTCATCACGGAGTCTGCGCTCATACCGTGGGAGCCAAAGAGCGTGCCTGCTTCAGCTGTCATGACGCTTGCTGACGGCCAATGCTTCGCGAGTGCGTACGACAACGCCTCAGGCGTATCATCACCATGCAGAATTCGGGGCACTCGAGGCGGGACTGGTTGCTGAGACTCGATACCACTGAGCTTTGATTTAAGGTCTTCCAGAGACTTCCCGGTTTTCGCCGCTTGCTTGATCGCAATCAGGATCCCTTCGCGTTCAGCGTTCCATGCGGCATATCGCGCCGCGTGGAGGCGTAGGGCTGGCTTTGCTTTCTCAGCTTCATCGCGGTCGTAGTTGCGGAGAGGGCCAGAAAAGAAGCTATCCACGGTCGACTTACGCTCTCCCGAATCGGCGATGGAGAGGATGAACAATCCTGTTGGTCCCTCCAGTCGATCTGCGCGTTTCACATCAATGTGAACCTGGGCGGACGCCGAGAGCGAAGCCAATGCAGACGAAGCAACGAGCGCAATGGGAGCCTGCGTGAAGTCGCGCACCTCCTCCACTGCGGAGCGAATCTTATTCGGTAATGCGTCAAGCGGGTAGGGTACTGCCTCCACTTTAGACACTAGCGGCAGCGGCTCTGGCCACGTGTCAGCGGGCAAACCCGACACACTGACAGGACCGGCCTCGTGGTGAGTTGCGTGGACGGGCTCTGCTTGCTCAATAAGAGCAGCGAACTGCTCCGGCGTCCCACCCGCCTGGAGCCATTCAACAACGTCGCCCTTCGGTGGAAGGCCGGGCAGGAGAAGCACCTTGACGGATTTCGCGCCTGCCTCGTGACATAGCCGCGCGGCCTCAGTGGAGTAAGCCTCACCAGGCTCGTCGTTATCCCGGCAAATCACCACGCCCCAGCTCTTTAGAGGGCTGAAGTCCGTGTGCTTCGGATTACTCGCACCACCCAGCGTAGTTGTATGAATGCCGGGCAGGTCAGCCTTGACTGCGGCCTCACATGCTTTCTCGCCCTCATGAAGGACGATGGAGCTACCTGTATCGGCGAGAATGGCCCGAAGTCTATAGAGAGGTCGTGGCTTTGGGGCATGGTCGAGATTCTTCTGCCACGCTGCTCCATCAGCCGTTCGCCCCAACTGGCGGAACGTCTTCCCCTCATCCGGAAGATCGATCCGCTTCACGCAAATGACGGGCGCGCCCTCGGCATTCTCATAGACGAACAGATCACGCCCGATCTCGCCTTCCGGCATTGTGGTGACCGGTGTGAGTGAGGCATGGGCTGCAGCGTGCCCGTTCGGAGCAGCTGACGCAGAACAGTAGCCAATCACGTTGCTCACGAGCCTGACTGCTTCCGGAAACGTGCATCGACGCTTCTTTTGGATCAGCGCGAAGCCGTCACCGGCT
>JAHBWQ010000056.1 GCA_019636915.1 Nitrospira sp.
CGGCGTGAGGTTGCAATTCATGGTGTCCACTATTGACAACCAGGGTCACAACAACCTCGCGCTGCTGCTGCAGGCGACGAATCGGCTGGCAGAGGCGGAGCCATTGATGAAGCGGGCCTTGGCGATCGATGAGACGAGCTATGGGCCGGAGCATCCTCGTGTGGCTACACCACTCAACAACCTCGCCCAGCTGCTGCAGGCGACGAATCGGCTGGCGGAGGCGGAGCCGTTGATGAAGCGGGCCTTGGCGATCGATGAGACGAGCTATGGGCCGGAGCATCCTCGTGTGGCTACACAACTCAACAACCTCGCTCAGCTGCTGCAGGCGACGAATCGGCTGACAGAGGCGGAGCCATTGATGAAGCGGGCCTTGGCGATCGATGAAGCGAGCGATGGGCCGGAGCATCCCGACGTGGCGCGTGATCTCAACAACCTCGCCCAGCTGCTAAAGGCCACGAATCGGCTGGCGGAGGCGGAACCGTTGATGCGGCGTACGCTATACATCTTTTTGGTATTCACGCGTTCAACGGGGCATGCGCATCCACACTTGAATGCAGCTTTTGGAAACTATCTTTCCCTCTTACAAGCAAGAGCTGATGGCGATGAGAAGATAATCTAGGAGCTTTTTCGGGTTGGGGACGAGGCCGGTTTTGATGAAGCGACCTATCGGCAATTGTTAGGTGCGATGTTCCGGTAACCTCGATGCATCTCTCTTGCAGGCCGCGCTTCCAGGAGATTCGTCGAGGAGAAAAACCTCGACCTACTCAATCAACGGGGAGACAAATCCTCGCGAAGGTGGTGCTCAGGACAATGTGTGCTCTTGACGCGGTTCGCGTCCTCTCCGATACTGCCTCCTGACAAATCTCTCCCATATCTCTTAAGGAGGACCGCACCTTGGGCGAAACCCGCGTTGATCTGCAGCATCTGCTCGAAGATCTGCGCGATGCCTATCCCGGCGCGCTCGAAGAAACCATTTTGACCGAAGTGGTCGCCAATTCGCTGGACTCCGGCGCCATGTGTCTCCGGTTCACTGCGAACCCTGCGTCATCGACGCTGACCATCGTGGATGATGGATCGGGTATGAGGCGACGGGATCTGGTGCGGTACCACGATCTGGCCGCCAGTACAAAGACACGCGGCCAGGGGATCGGCTTCGCCGGGGTCGGGATCAAGCTTGGTCTACTGGTCTGCGAAGATGTCGTCACGGAAACCAGACGTGGCAAGGAACATGTGGCCAGCCGCTGGTACCTGGCCGGGCGGCACAAGGCGCCGTGGAAATGGATTCCTCCGCTTGGATTGGTGAACGACCACGGCACGGCGGTACAATTGAAGTTGCAAAATGCACTCTCGCCGCTTCTGGACGAGGGATATATCGAGGGAGCATTGCGCCGACAATATCAACCGTTACTCCAGCCGGAGTTCGATGAGGTGCTAGCCTCGTATTATCCGAAGGGCTTCCAGTTCGAAGTAAACGGACGTGTCCTGGAGCGTCAGTCGGCTCGTGGCGCGGACGTCTCGAAGCTTGCGGTCTGTCTTGCGCGTAAGCGGAAACCGGCTGCCATCGGCTATCTGATCCGAAGCGAGGTTACGCTTCCTGAGGATCAGCGAGGCATGGCAATCAGCACCTTCGGCAAAGTCATCAAGCATGGATGGGACTGGCTCGGGATTACGCCGGCTGCACCGGACAGAATAGCCGGGATGATCGAAGCTCCGGCGTTGGCCGCGGCGCTGACGCTGAACAAAGGAGATTTTGTTCGTGTCGGCACCAGAGGCGCGTTGTACCTGGGGTATCGCAAGGCTGTTCAAGAGGCAGTTTCGCAACAGTTGGCCCATTGGGGAGATGCTCGTGAGTCGGAGGACAAAGCCGGCCGGCGGACCATGCGACCGTTGGAGCGTGATCTGGAAACGGTTTTGGTGGATCTGGCCGAGGAGTTTCCACTGCTGGCGTCCTTGGTTGAGCAGCGGGTAGGTGGTCAGAAGCGGCTGCCGATCGGACGATCGGAGGTAGCGGAGAGCGGGCAGGGGCTGCTCGCAGCATCAATTATGGGCGGCGCAGAGGTTTCTGAAGAAACCGGCATCGCTCCGACAATGCCTCAGGAACCACAGTCATCGGACGAGAGCACGCAAGGCGAAGCACCGCGTGAGTCGGGATCATCGCCCGGCGTTGCGGTCGTGCCGGGTGCCAAAGCGCGGCCTCGACCGGGCCGTTACGGGCTCACCATTCGGTTCGAATCGCAGGAAGGAGATCCGGACCTTGGCCGTCTCGTCGAGTCCACCGTCGTCATCAATGATGCACATCCTGCCTATCGTCGTGCCGTGGCTTCTCGTTCGGAGGGGTACCACATCGCTCTTGCGGTCGCGTTGGCCTTGGCCCGCTTGGCCGTGCCGCCTGCCGAAGCGCATGAGTTCGTCACGGCCTTTCTGGTCCGCTGGGGTGAAGCCCTCGACGGACCCCGCCGCAGATTCCGTAAGCGCCCATAACCCCGCGATCCTGTTTTCCCACATGCTATAATCCCGAGCCATTGAGGAAGTACTGAGTGCTGAGGACTGAGAGAAGCGAGCAGGAAGAATAGTATGGGTAACTCCATCATTATCAAGGGTGCGAGAGAGCATAATCTCAAGAATATCGATGTGGAGATTCCACGCGACAAGCTGGTGGTGATCACCGGTTTGAGCGGGTCCGGCAAGTCCTCACTCGCGTTCGATACGATTTATGCCGAAGGGCAGCGGCGGTATGTCGAATCCCTTTCAGCCTATGCTCGGCAGTTTCTCGAACAGATGGGCAAGCCGGATGTCGATTCGATCGAAGGCCTGTCCCCGGCGATTTCCATCGAACAGAAGAGCACCAGTCATAATCCCCGTTCCACTGTCGGTACCGTCACGGAAATCTACGACTATCTTCGTCTCCTGTTTGCACGCGTTGGACGGCCCTACTGTTTTCAATGTGGTGAAGAGATCACCGCGCAGACCGTGCAGCAAATGGTCGATGCCATTGCGTCACAGCCGGAAGGCATGAAGTTCCAGATTCTGGCGCCGATCGTCCGTGGGCGGAAGGGTGAGTATCGGAAAGAATTACTGGAGATGCGCAAGGCCGGATATGTGCGCGCCAGGATCGACGAAAAGAGCGTGGACCTCGGGGAAGACATCTCTCTTGATAAACAGAAGAAACATACGATTGAGATCATCGTCGATCGTTTGGTGATGAAAGCGGGCGATGCCTTGATGCGTCGGCTGGCGGATTCCGTCGAAACATCGGTCAAGCTGACCGGTGGGTTGGTCGGCGTGTTGACCGAGGATGGCCAGACCAGGCTCTACAGTGACCGGCTCGCTTGTATCAAGTGTGGCGTGAGTTATCCGGAAGTGACGCCCCGCGTCTTTTCCTTCAATAGTCCGCATGGTGCCTGCCCTGCCTGTGACGGAATCGGCTATGCCGTGTCCCCGGGCAACGAGGAAGAGGAAGACTTTACGTTGCTCGAACCGTGTGAAACTTGCCACGGCGCGAGGCTCAGACCAGAGAGCTTGTCCATTAAGCTCGCCAAGAAATCGATCGCCGAGGTAACCAGGCTCTCCGTTCGTGCGGCGGCCGATTTCTTCCTGTCGCTCAAGTTCACCGATCGCGAATTGGTCATCGCGCATCGAATCCTGAAAGAGATTCGTGAGCGGTTAGGATTTTTGGTGAACGTAGGTTTGGACTATTTGACGCTCGATCGGGCAGCGGCGACCCTGTCCGGCGGGGAGGGGCAGCGTATTCGGTTGGCGACGCAGATTGGATCTGGTTTAGTCGGTGTGTTGTACATCCTGGATGAGCCGTCTATCGGTCTACATCAGCGAGATAATCGCCGGTTGTTGCAAACTTTGTTACGGTTACGGGATCTCGGCAACACGGTCGTGGTCGTGGAGCATGACACGGAAACCATGATGGCTGCCGACCATGTGCTGGATATGGGGCCTGGGGCCGGCTCACATGGGGGGCATGTGGTGGCGCAGGGTACGCCTCAGCAGATTATGAGCGATCCCAATTCACTCACCGGGCAGTATCTTCGTGGGACGCAGACGGTGTCCGTACCCCAGCGGCAACGGAAGCCGAAGGGGATGCTCTCGGTCGTCGGGGCGCAGAAGCACAATCTGAAAAATGTGACGGCCAAGATTCCGCTGGGCCTCTTCACCTGTATCACGGGTGTATCAGGGTCGGGGAAGAGCACGCTGGTATTGGAAGTTCTATTCCATTCCCTTTCACAGCTGCTCTACCACAAGAAGCCCAAGATCGACGGCTGCAAGGAACTGAAAGGCGTCGATGCACTCGATAAGGTGATTGATATCGATCAATCGCCGATCGGACGGACTCCTCGGTCAAATCCGGCTACCTATACGGGCTTATTTGGCTACATTCGCGATCTCTACTCGAACCTTCCGGAGTCACGTGTCCGTGGTTATAAGCCGGGACGGTATAGCTTCAATGTCAAGGGAGGGCGATGCGAAGCCTGTCAGGGCGATGGGCTGATCAAGATCGAAATGCATTTCCTGCCTGATGTCTATGTGACCTGTGAGGTGTGCAAGGGCCAACGGTACAACCGTGAAACGTTGGAGATTTTGCATAAGGGGAAGAGCATCGCCGATGTCCTGAATATGACGGTGGACGATGCCTTGGAATTCTTCGAACACATTCCCTTAATCAAAACCAAACTCCAAACCCTGCATGATGTTGGTCTGCACTATGTGAAACTCGGCCAATCCGCGACGACGCTTTCTGGTGGAGAAGCGCAACGCGTAAAACTGTCACGCGAACTTTCCAAACGCGCGACCGGCCGCACGATGTACATCCTTGATGAACCGACGACCGGCCTGCATTTCGCCGATGTGCAGCGATTGCTGGATGTACTGGACCGGCTCGTTGAAACCGGCAACACCGTGCTCGTGATCGAGCACAATCTCGATGTGATCAAGAACGCCGATTGGATCATTGATCTTGGTCCTGAAGGTGGCGATCGAGGGGGTGAGATCGTCGCGGAAGGGCCGCCGAAAGAAATCGCCAAATCGAAGCGGTCGTATACGGGGCAGGTATTGAAAGAGGCGGGGTTGTGAGCGGGGCTGGAAGGGACGGAGCTTTCGGCGTCGCCAGAATGCGATGAGTTATAACAGCAGCCGAATCGATACTGTTAGCCTCGTGCACCCGTAAGGCACGATAAGAATCGTATGCCGCCGCCCGCTGCACCTTCTTTGGTTACATCTTGCCACTTCCACTCTGGCGACTTTAGAAAGCTGCATCCCTCTCGTCCCCGCTATGTGAGGAAAGGGGAAGAGTGGTGGCTAATGGTGCCCAGGGCCTTCAACCGGGTTGGTGTTGTCCGAAGGTACGTTGCTAGATCTTTCCGGTATTTGCCCATTTGCTTTCCTGCCGCGTGATTCCAAGAGACAATAACCCAACAATTTTTAATAACGGGGAGGACGGTGTCCGATGCAGACTGTTGCGTTGCTGACGATCTCCAACATCTTTATGACATTCGCCTGGTATGGGCATCTGAAGTACAAAGACTCGCCCTTGTGGATGGCGATTATGGTCAGTTGGGGGATCGCGTTCTTTGAGTACTGTCTGCAAGTGCCGGCGAATCGGATCGGGCATTATGAATTTACCGCAGCTCAGTTGAAGACAATCCAGGAAGTCATTACGCTGGTCGTGTTTTGTGTGTTTTCGGTTCTGTATTTGAAGGAACCGCTAAAGTGGAACTATCTGGTTGGTTTCGGCATGATGGTTGGCGCGGTGTTTGTGATTTTCAAGGAGTGGTGATGGTAGATTCATGCCACGATAGGTCTACCTAGGCTTCAGTTTCCTCCTGCAACTCAGGCCTGCCGTCACAATCCTTTTCCGTTCGCATCTTGTCACTTCCGCTTGCAGCTCATTTATGAGCTCACTACAATACGGCCCAATTTATCTCGATCGTCGAGCGAAAGGGGACATCGGTATGCCAAAGGCAAAGAAATCAGAGTCCAGCGAGAAGGCCGGGAAGGAAACCAAGAAGTCGGCAACGCCTGCAACGACAACGACTCCGACATCGGAAGACTTTGAAAAGCTCGGTGTTTTTTATATGGGACGGCCTTATGACTTGGCAACAAAGCAGGCGAAGCCGGGATGGCTTCTCTATGACTCCAAAGATCTCGTGACCCATGCGGTTTGCGTCGGGATGACCGGCAGCGGAAAGACTGGTCTCTGTTTAGCTCTGCTCGAAGAGGCGGCAATTGACAATATCCCGGCCATCATCATCGATCCGAAGGGTGACCTGGGAAACCTGATGCTGACGTTTCCAAGCCTAAAAGGCGAAGATTTCCAACCTTGGATTAATGAAGACGACGCCCGCAAGAAGGGCTTGTCGTCAGCCGATTATGCTCAGGCACAAGCAGAGTTGTGGACGAAAGGCTTGGCGGGCTGGCAGCAGGATGGCGCGCGCATTCAGCGACTTCGTGATGCCGCGGATATGGCGATCTATACGCCTGGGAGCAGCGCCGGGCTGCCGGTGTCCATTCTCAAGTCGTTTGCGGCGCCAGCGCCTGATGTGCTTGAGGACGCAGAACTGTTGCGCGAACGGATCAGTACGACGGTCACGAGCCTGCTCGGTTTGCTCGGGATCGAAGCCGACCCCATCCAGAGCCGAGAACACATCCTCTTGTCTACGATCCTGGATCAGACCTGGAGAAAAGGGCAGGATCTCGATTTGGCAGCCTTAATCCAAGCCATTCAAGCCCCGCCGGTGTCAAAGATCGGCGTGATGGACGTCGACTCATTTTTTCCCTCGAAAGATCGCTTTGCTCTCGCGATGAAACTGAACAATCTGCTCGCCGCGCCGGGATTTCAGGCCTGGCTCGAAGGTGAGGCGCTCGATATTCAGTCGATCATGTATACCCCGCAGGGCAAGCCACGCCTGGCCATTTTCTCTATCGCCCATTTGAACGATGCGGAACGCATGTTCTTCGTGACGCTGTTGCTCAGTCAAATGGTGGGCTGGATGCGGGCACAGTCTGGGACGACTAGCTTACGGGCGCTCCTCTATATGGATGAGATCTTCGGCTATTTTCCGCCTGTCTCGAATCCGCCGTCCAAGCTGCCGCTGATGACCCTCCTCAAGCAGGCGCGAGCGTTTGGCCTCGGAGTGGTGCTAGCCACGCAGAACCCCGTCGATCTCGACTATAAAGGCTTGGCTAACACGGGGACCTGGTTCATCGGGCGGCTGCAGACCGAACGGGATAAGGCCCGCGTCCTGGAAGGATTGGAAGGGGCCTCGACCAGTGCCGGCAAGAGGTTCGATCGTGGTCGTATGGAGCAGACACTCGCCGGCCTGGGGAATCGGATCTTCTTGATGAACAATGTGCATGAGGACGAGCCAGTCGTGTTTGAGACACGCTGGTGCCTGTCCTATCTCCGCGGGCCGCTGACCAGGACGCAGATCAAACAACTCATGGATCCACTGAGAGGTAAGGGGTTAGGGGTGAAAGATGAAGGGAAAGAGAACCCTACGGCCTCGCTTCACCCCTCGCCCCTCACTTCTCATTCCTCAAGACCCATGCTGCCTCCCGAGGTGCCTCAGCATTTCATCCCATTGCGGGGTTCAAAGCCGGAGGGGAGTGACTTGGTCTATGCTCCGATGTTGTTGGGCGCGTCACAAATCCGTTTCTCCGATTCGAAGAGCGGGATCGATACCATCCAGGACATGACCGTGATGACGGCCATTACCGACAGCGCTGTGGCGGTCGATTGGGATAAGGTAGTTACGGCGGATCTGGCGGTGGCGGATCTTGAGCGGGAGCCGTCAGACAAGGCGCAATTCCTGCCAGTGCCGGCCAGTGCCGGCAAAGCCAAAAGTTATGCCGACTGGACCAAGGATTTCAGTGGCTGGCTGTTCAGGACGCAAAAGGTCGAATTGTCCCGGAGCCCCAGCACGAAGGATGTGTCCAAACCAGGCGAATCCGAGCGAGATTTCCGTGTGCGGTTGCAGCAAACCGGGCGTGAACAGCGCGACAAGGGCGCGGAAGCGCTTCGTCAGAAATATGCTTCGAAGATGACGACGCTGCAAGATCGTATTAGAAGAGCAGAATTGGCGAAGGAGAAGCAACAGGCGGAGTCCCGTTCCAGCCAAATGCAGGCGGCCATTTCCGTCGGTGCCTCAATCCTTGGGGCGTTTATGGGACGAAAAACGATCAGCGCGGCCAATATCGGGCGAGCCACCACGGCCATTCGGAGCGCCGGTCGAGTCATGAAAGAATCTCAAGATCTCGGGGCAGCCGAAGAAAATGTCACGGTGCTCCAACAGCAGCTGGCCGAGCTCGAAGCGCAGTTCAAGTCCGAGAGCGAAGCACTGGCCACGGCCACCGATCCACTCAATGAGAAGCTCGAAACAATCTCTATAAAACCCACCAAGGCCAATATCGCCGTGAAGCTGGTGGCTCTCGCCTGGGCCCCGCATTGGCGGGATGCAAACGGCAGCCTCGCTCCGGCCTGGGTCTAGCGTACGCCGATTCTGCCCAGTTGGCTAACCGCTAGCCTCCTTCCGATCCCGGCTTACATTGGTCGTCCAGGCGGCCATCTCCTCGGGCGCCTACTTCCTGAACCCTGTCAAGTTTTCTGCTCCTCAGACCGAAAAAGTACCGCGTTAGTTTGTCAAAACCTCCGCAGCATCAAGAAGTTTGGTGGTAGGACAGGCGGTGAAACTATTTATGCACTTGGGTTGCGCGAGGCTGCTTTGGGAAGCTTTGCCACGGGGAGATTCGCTAGAGGTAGTGGAGTGGATGCGGCGCCCGGGAGCGAGTCGAGACTTTGTTTGACGGCGCAGTTTGCTGAACAGGGAACAGACGGGTCGGTGACAGGTCACGATTCATGCGCAGGTCAAATTGCCGCATAGCGCAAGATACGAAGGAGGCTGTGTGATGGAAGTCCATACGCTTGGGTTTGATCAGAAAAAGCACTGGTCAGTCAGCCATCGACCAAAAATTGATTCACCTCGAACACTCGTGTTGCTGTTTGGATCGTCAAGTCTTCTCGACGCCGATGGTCCTATCGCCGAGTTGCTTCACGATTACCCAGACTCTCTTGCCATCGGCTGTTCAACGGCAGGGGAAATTCTTGGAACGCAGGTTTACGACGAGAGTGTGAGTGCAGCCATTACCCGATTCGAACAGACCGATCTTCGACTGGCCAGCGCCCCAGTCCTATCCGCCGACGAGTCATTTGCCGCCGGGCAAGATATCGCGCGTCAACTGAATGATGCTCGTCTGAAAGGTATTTTTGTACTTTCAGATGGTCTTCAAGTGAACGGGAGTGAGTTGGTGCGAGGCCTCAACACTCAGGTTGCGTCATCAGTTGTGGTGACCGGGGGGTTAGCTGGCGATGGAGATCGGTTTCGCCGGACCTGGGTCTTGAAAGATCGAAGACCACAAACGGGTTTTGTGACGGCCGTCGGGTTCTATGGCGATCGAATTCGGATCGGGCATGGCTCGAAAGGGGGCTGGGATCGCTTTGGACCGGAACGTCGTGTGACCAAATCGAAGGGAAGCGTGCTCTTTGAGCTCGATGGCCGTCCTGCCCTCCAACTGTACAAGGAATATTTGGGGGAGCGAGCCTCTGGTTTGCCGGCGACCGGCCTATTATTCCCGCTCGCACTACGTGCCGACGAATCAGATCCGAAGAGCCTCGTTCGAACCATTTTGGCCGTGAATGAACCGGATCAGTCGTTGACCTTCGCCGGCGATATTCAGGAAGGGGCACTGGCCCAGCTGATGAAGGCGAATTTTGACCGATTGGTTCAAGGTGCCTCAGAAGCTGCCACCTTGACGCACCCATCGGTCGATGGAGATTCGTCTGTGCTCGCGATTGCAATTAGCTGTGTGGGCCGCCGGCTTGTGTTGGGAGGAAGGACGGAGGAGGAGATCGAAGCGACTCTTGATGTGTTACCGAAAGGAACCCAACAGATCGGGTTCTATTCCTATGGCGAGATCTCCCCCTACGCCACAGGGACCTGTGATTTGCACAATCAGACGATGACGTTGACCACGTTGAGTGAGACTGCCTGATTGCCTATGCACCCCTTGCTGGCTCGACAACTGAAACGCCTGGGGCTTGATGAGGCGCATCCCCCATCTCCGGTGGTGTGGGACGAGCTGCTGAAGAAGATCGATCAGAGTTATGTCGAAGCAGACCAAGGCCATGCGCTCTTGGAGCGGTCGTTGGCTCTTTCTTCAACAGAAATGCAGGAGCTCTACGCTCAACTCAAACAGACCAGTGATACCCAGCTGGCACAAGAACGGAAGAAACTCCAAACCGTGCTGCATTCGTTGGGCGACGGGCTCTGTGTTGTGGGCGCTGAATGGAAAATTCAGATGGTCAATCATCAGGCCGAGATGTTGCTAGGTGAAACAGCTGACGTCCTAATTGATAGGCCTGTCTATCGCATGATTTCGCCTGGTCCCAAAGAATATCAAGAGGAATGTCTCGTGACCGATGCCACATTTCCTCCGCTCGCGTCCGGTGAACCTTACCGCACGGATGATGGGCTGTTGATTAGAGCCGACGGTCGGTTGCTCCCTATTTCCCTGGTCGTGACGCCCATGTCGTTGGAAGGGATTGTGGTCGGAGCGGTACTGGTTTTCAGAGACATCACGCATCAGAAACAGGTCGAGCGGGAACGTCAACAGACAGAGGATCTGCTCCGTCGAATTCAGAGCGGATTGTCCGAACTCGCAGAAAGTCCTGAAATTTATGACGGGAATCTTGAGCAAGCGTTTCGAACCATCACGCGGGTTGCGGCGGTCTTTTTGTGTGTCGAACGGGTCAGTATCTGGTTTTTTACAGAGCATCATTCAACCATTCAATGTGCCAAACTCTATCAATCAGCCACTCAAGAGTATTCACAAGGTCTTGTGTTGGCAGCCTCCACATATCCACGGTATTTCCAAGCGTTGGAGTCAGAACAACTCATTGTGGCAGATGATGCGCGGCGGGACTCCAATACGAGGGAGTTTGCTGATGGCTATTTAGCCTCTCAGGGGATTACCTCCATGCTTGATGTCCCGATCCGTTCAGGTGGTCGGATGGTGGGAGTGATTTGTCACGAGCACATCGGTCCCAGACGCCATTGGACGTTGGAGGAGCAGCATTTTGCCGTCTCTGTGGCGAACACCCTGGCATTGGCTCTTGAGGCGGCCGACCGGAAAAAAGTTGAGCAGGCCCTGCGTACAAGCGAAGGGCGTTTGACCACGACGGTCCACAGCACGAATATCGGGATTTGGGACTGGGATCTGTCGACAAATGACGTCTATCTCTCCCCGGAGTGGAAGCGGCAACTCGGCTATGACGATCATGAATTAGCTGGGTCATTTGAAGAGTGGAGAAGTCGGCTACACCCCGACGATCGTGACCAGACGTGGGGCGCTATCGAGGGTTATCTGCTTGCCCATACCGCACAGTTCGAACTGGAGCATCGTCTTCGCCACAAGGACGGCTCCTACCGGTGGATTCTTACCCGTGGGACATCGATCAAAAATGCGGGGGATCTATCGGCCAGAATGGTCGGTATTAATATCGATGTGACTGATCGGAAATTAGTGGAGGAGGCACTCCGACAAGCTAAGGATGCAGCGGAAGCCGCGAATCAAGCCAAAAGCCAATTCCTCGCCAATATGAGCCACGAAATCAGGACACCCATGAACGGCGTGCTCGGCCTAACGGAGTTATTGCTTCGCTATCCTCTCAACGAGAAAGAGCGTCATTTGACCCAATCAATCCATCAGTCCGGATCGGTACTCCTGTCGATCATCAATGACATTCTCGATTTTTCAAAAATTGAGGCTGGGAAATTGCAACTAGAGAGGATCCCCTTTGATGTTCGTCGGACGATTGAGGAAGCCGTGGCCGTTTCAGCCCCTACCGCAGAGCAGAAAGGGCTGCGGTTGTCATGTCAGATCGATCCCCAACTTCCGTTGTCCCTGGTCGGGGACCCGACAAGACTGAGACAGATCATCGTCAATCTGGTCAGTAACGCGGTCAAGTTCACTGAGCAGGGTGCCATCACAGTCAGTGCTGAGCTGAAGGAGTCAAGCGACAGGGGAAACGGGTTGTCCGTCACAGTGACGGATACGGGTATTGGAATCTCCTCTGATGCCCAGGAACATATTTTCGACGCATTCTCTCAAGCGGATGGATCGACGACCAGGAAATATGGTGGAACAGGGTTAGGCCTTGCGATTGTCAAGCAACTGGTGACTCTCATGGGCGGGACGATTGAATTGCAGAGTCACCCGGGGGAAGGAACCTGTTTTCGATTCACGGTGTATTGCAAACGCTCTGATATGCCGGTCTCGAGGTCGGCAGAACCGCTCGCCACGCCAGCGAAACGTGGTGAAACGGTTGGCGAGCAGCTTCCAGTGAGCTCGGGCGAGTTTCGTGTTCTCCTAGTGGAGGATAATCCAACCAATCGCGAAGTGGCTTGTGGCATGCTGGAAATGCTTAATTGCCAGGTCGATACAGCGGAGAATGGACGAGAGGCCGTGGCTGCCATAGCCAAGACGGATTATGCCCTTGTCTTTATGGACTGCCAGATGCCGGAGATGGATGGAATGACTGCGACCAAACTGATTCGGGCATGCGAGGCGGAACGAGCTGGGCCGGGCGGAGACAGTGGGAGCGCTTCCACTCGACGACTGTCGATTGTGGCGTTGACGGCGCACGCGATGCAAGGCGACCGGGAGCACTGTCTCTCAGTCGGCATGGATGATTACCTCACTAAGCCCTTTACCCTCGCTCTCCTTGAGCAGATGCTTGTTCGTTGGGTACCGAACTGGTCGAGAGGGGAGTTGGGTCGGTCTGCGCGTCCATCCGGTTTCGGCGCGAATAACGTAGTGGGTGATCTGACAAAGCATGTTAGTCCGGAATCGGATCCGGTTGGGCAGCCCGCTGAGGCGGTCATCGATCAAACAGCTCTGACGGGTATCCGCGTACTTCAACGTCCGGGACAGCCCGATCTTGTCGTACGCGTTGTAACGTCATATCTTGAAACGTCGCCGGATATTGTCGACCGAATACGCTCAGCCGCACGGTTGCAAAATGCCATGGAACTGCGCGCTGCCGCCCATCGTCTTAAGTCGAGCAGCGCTCAGCTTGGAGCCACGGCGGTTTCCGCTGATTGTCGAGAATTGGAGCAGATGGGGGAGCGCCAAGACTTATCGCATGCCGATGAGGTGGTTGATCGGCTGGAGCAACATTATACGGCGGCCTGCATTGCGCTTCGAAGAGAAGTGACCAAAGGAAGTGTTCCAGCATGAGTACCGAACGTCGTCCGACAGTCCTGGTTATCGATGACGATACCATTGCCCGAATGCTCGCGCGCGAGGCGCTTGAGCAGTCTGGATGGTTGGTGGAAGAGGCAGAGAATGGGCGTCTGGGAATCGAAGCGTTCGTCCGTCACGCTCCAGATCTGGTACTCCTGGATATTATGATGCCGGAGATGGACGGCTTTGCTGCCTGTGCCGAGGTGAGGCGGTTGCCCAAGGGAATCCATACACCGGTACTCATGATGACTGGACTGGAGGACTATCAATCCATTACACAGGCATATGATGCTGGAGCGACCGATTTTATCGTCAAGCCGATCAATGGGCTCCTCTTGACCCACCGGGTGCGCTACATGCTGCGGGCTGGCCATGCCATGCGTGACTTGCGTGACAGCCAGGAGAAACTGGTCAAGGCTCGCGACGCTGCGCTGGAAGGAGCGCGGTTAAAGTCAGAGTTTTTGGCCACGGTGAGTCACGAGATCCGGACACCGATGAATGGCATCATCGGGATGGATGACTTACTGCTTGACACAGATCTGACACCGGAGCAGCGTGATTGTGCGGAAACGATCAAGACGTCTGCAAAGGCCTTGTTGGATATCATCAATGACATTTTGGATTTCTCCAAGTTGGAGTCGGGACATGTGATACTGAGTCGGGAAGAGTTTGCCATCCATGCGGTGGTGCAAGACCAATTGACGCCATTGCTGGGGCGAGTAAAAGAGAAAGCGATCCTGCTTCGGCATGACATCGATCCAACGGTTCCTTCGAATCTCTGTGGCGATCGGGCCCGCCTGGGCCGTCTGCTTTCTGGACTCCTGGGCAATGCCGTCAAATTCACTGAGCGGGGTGAGATCTCTCTGCACGTAGGTCCCTCTCCACGGGCACCCGGGGACACGGAGCCTCAGTCGTCCCGTGGCGCAAGCTGGGTACGATTTACTGTTACCGACACGGGAGTTGGTATTGATAAGGCCGATGCAGATCGATTGTTTCAGCCCTTCGTCCAGGCAGATGGATCGAATCGAAGGAAATACGGAGGGATGGGACTGGGATTGGCCCTTGCAAAGCAGCTTGTCGAATTGATGGGTGGGACAATCGAATTCAAGAGTGAGCTCGGAAGAGGAAGCCGCTTCTGGTTCGATCTTCCTTTTACCGCGGTAAGTCCGAGCTCACCACAGGTCGTGAAGCAGCGGAATGCCCTCATGTACGTGAACGAAGCAGTCAGTCAGGCGATTCTCGGAAGAACCTTAGAAAAGCTTGGGTACCAGGTCTCTAGCATTACGAACATGGCGGATCTTAGCAAGATCGTCCTTGAGCGTTCGCCCTCTCTATTGGTGGCGGAATTGAATCTGTTGACCTCGGAAGCAGAACGTATTCAGGTGCAACGATTGAAAGAGCAGTTTTCTCAGCTACGCATTCTTGGCCTTTCTCACGATATCGTGAGTGGCGAGATTCCATCCGATCTTCCCTTCGTGGTCAATGGACATCTCCTAAAGCCCCTCACTATCGAAGCCATCAAGGCTGCGGTAGGAGACGCGGTTTCCTAGCCGTGCGTCCCCGAAGCTATTGTGAGAGTCGGTCTGTCTCTCGCCCGGCTCTATTGTGCTCCGAGAGAACCGATGAGGATTGAATGAGTTGAGAGCGTTCAGGCTATGCCTGTCTGGCTTCTCATCGAGATATTCCACAGCCAGCCGAATCGTATCACGCCACAGTTCAATGCTTCTTGTCCTTTTGCATGATCTTGTCAGTCCAGGCCAAGAGAATGGCTGAGGCTAAGAACGTCATGTGGATGAAAATTTTCCACTTCAAATGCTCCGGGTCCTCGTGCGCGACATCGACGAATCCCTTTAAGAGATGAATGCTAGAGATGCCGATCAAGGAGGCGGCCAATTTGATCTTGATGGTGCCGGGATCGACGTGTGTCAGCCAATCAGGACGATCCGGATGGTGTTCCAGATCCAGCTTGCTGACGAACGTCGCGTACCCGCCGATCACGACCATGGTCAGAAGATTGGCAACCATGGTGACATCAATCAAACCTAAGACGCCAAGCATGAAGACCGTTTCTTCCATGGTGTTGATGTGAATCACCATGTGCCAGAGTTCGACCAGAAACTTATACGCGTAGAGCAGTTCGGCTATGATCAGTCCTGCGTAGAGCGGCGCCTGAATCCACCGACTGGCAAAGACGACCGATTCGAAGAAGGCTTCGATCTGATTGCTGGCAGTGTGCGTAGGCTTGGACGAACGGTGGGTTTCCCTGGTATCGGGTAAACCAGAGTCGGACATTACGGGCTCCTTTCAGAAGAAAGAATGATATGTGTAATAGGCTCTTTCAATGGCCGCCCGTATCCTAGTCAGGGGATGAAGGACTGTCAATTCGAGAGATTGATGGAGATCTCAGGCGGCTGAGGCGTTATCGATTGGCCGTGAAGGCTGCGGAGCGGGGGATGTACTGATCGTACTTGGTAACAGCTTGATCAAATTCTCGGCTCGTCCGCATGCCAGTTTGATCTGTTCAGCGCAATGGTGTGCCGGATCTTCTGCTGATAATCGCGCGAGGAGAATATCGGTGTATCCTTTGATGGATGTCAGGCTGTTGTTTAAATCGTGTGCAATCTTTGCAAGGGGTAGAGATAGGGTAGGGCTTGCGGGAATCGAGGGTGCTGGTTCGGTGGCCGTCAGAGGGCGGGTAGCTCTGATCAAGGCACTGGTGATCGATAGGCGGAGTACTTCAGCTGAGGGTGGGACGATGGGTAACACTTCATGGGCACCCGCACGGATGGCGTCAGACAGCATCGTGGCATCGGCAGTTCGGTGGAACCCAATGACTGCGCTGGAACAGGCAGCCCGGCGAACCCGTGCCACTGCCTCCTGCCCGGTATCGTCCGGCAGAGAGAGATTCATGAGAATCAACGAGACGTGATGGATCTGGAGATAGGTGAGTCCCTCGTAGAGAGAAGACACGACATCGAGCGTGACCGATGCATGATAGGCGACGGCAATCAGCTCTCGGAATGCCAAGGCAAGGTCCTGATCCGGCTCAATCAGAAGTATCGCACTTGACGATGAGGACTGCGTGGGCATGTTTCCTATGGCCATGTGATGTGCGGTGTTGGCGACCTGCGTGTGCCACAAACCTGCACACCGGCTTAGAACGACTCTTTTCTTATCGGAACAAAGCGCACAGTTCTTTATCCGAGGGGAGTCTTGCAAGAATCTGATCTCAGGAGGTGTCTAGTGGCGTTCAGGAGGGAGACGGGAACCAGATCCCTTGAAGCTACCGGCATAGAATGCGGCGATCTGCGATCGGCGACCAATATTGAGCTTGGAATAGATATTGGCGAGGTAGTTTTTGACCGTTTTCTCGCTGAGACGAAGGAATTGGGCGATCTCTTTGTTGGTCAGGCCTTTAGCCACCAAGGGAAGCAGGCGTTGTTCTTGAGGGGAGAGGAGGGGACGCTTAGATTGTCCTGGTTCGGTGGGGACCTGCTTGAACCAGTCTAACGTGTGTCGAGCCAGGCGGGCGTCCATAAGCGTCTGTCCGGCGGCAACAGTTCGAATGGCACGCACAAGTGTCCGGGAGGCGATGTCTTTGAGAAGATATCCATGAGCACCGGCTCGAACGGCTTCGAGCACCGTATGGTCATCGGCGAAACTCGTGAGGAACAAGACCCGGGTGTTGGGACACCGGGCGATGATTTCTCTGGCCGCATCGACACCGCTTCCATCCGGCAGTCGGATATCAAGCAACACAAGGTCAGGTTTCAGGCGAAAGCACATCCTCTTCGCCTCCGCCATCCGCTTTCCCTGCCCAATGACTTTGAGCCCGGGCGTCAGGTTGAGGACCGCACAGAGACCGATCCGCACGACTTCATGATCATCCACGATCACGAGTCGAATTGCTGGCGACTTACGCATACAGCGCGTCCTTTTTCAATGGCACGTCGACGGTAATCGTTGTTCCATGGCCTGGTACGCTTTCGAGAGAGAACAACGCCCCCACGTGTTGAGCGCGAACCTCCATATTCGCAAGTCCTCGGCCAGTGCGGCGTTTGCGGGTAGGAGAGAAGCCGATACCATTGTCGCCGATGAGTAGCCGGATTGAGTTTTGGGTTAGACTCAGATGCAACCAGCGACGGGAGGCGCGAGCATGGCGTACACTGTTGCTCAAAGCCTCGCGTGCAATATTCAACAGCTGCTCCCCGAGTTGAGGAGTAATGAAAGAAAGCACAGGGCTCTTAATGTCCAGCTCCGCGGCGAGACAGGCGGTGTCTGCCGTGGAGTCCACCAGTGCTCGAAGTGACTGTCCAAAGTCCAGCTGCACGGGAGTGCGCTCCGTCAAGAGGGCAATAAACCGTCGAACATCGACCATGAGACCATTGAGCTGACGGATAGCATGAGAGAGATGTGTTTTTGACCGGCGTGGGGATCGCTCCATTGCCAGCTTGCCGGCTTCGAGTTGTAGCCCGACCGCGTACAGGGTTTGCAGGAGGTTGTCGTGCAGGTCACGGCTGAGCTGTTCTCGCTCTTCTAGAGCCAGTTTGCGCTCGGTAATATCCTGCACTGCAGCAAGGAGTAATGGACCTCGGCGGCCTGATAATTCGATACGCGTGGCCTTCACTGAAACCCAAATGATTTCACCCGACTTTCTGATGTAGCGTTTTTCGCAGGTATAGGCAGATCTGATTCCCCGATAGAATTCATCGGTCAATTGAACGTTTGCTGAAAGATCTTCGGGGTGGGTGTACAGTGCGTAAGTGCTTCCGACGATTTCATGTTGTTCATAGCCCGTCAGCTCGCACAACGCTCGGTTGGCGATGATGGCACGCCAATTTTCGTCGAGGATGCAGAGCCCAACGGGGGCTTCGGCCACGAAACGCTGCAGCCGCAGTTCGCTCTCCCGTAATGCCTGCTCGGCACGCTTGTGTTCAGTGATATCACGAAAGCTCCAGACGCGTCCGACGATTTCGTTATCCAGGACCTGTGGTCGTGAGTATCGTTCAAACACTCGTCCGTCTTTGAAGGCAACCACGTCAAAACTTTCCTGTGCCGGATGAGCATACAGCTCACGGACCTTGCATAAAAATGCGTCCGGTTCTTGGAGCTGGTCCAAGACGAGGTTGAGCAGTGCCTCGTCGTCTCCACCGTCTGCGAGTGTCTGAGGGATGTTCCAGAGATGCATGAACCGTTGATTCATGCTGGTGACCTTGCCATGTCGGTCGACGATGAGTAGGCCGTCCGCGACCGAGTTGATCGCGGCTTGGAGGAGCGAATAGGAGTATTTGCGATCAGTGATGTTCTGAATGACCGCTATGAAATAGTCTTGGTCGCCGTTGATCCCCTGGACCAACGATATCCTCAAATCAACCCATACCCATGTGTGGTCACTCCGTCGGCACCGTTTCTCCATGGAGAAGGAACGGCGATGTTTCATCTGTAGTTCATGAAGATACGTTAGATTCGATGGGAGGTCATCTGGATGGGTGAGTTCTTGAAAGTTCTGCTGGAGCAAGGCTCCAGAGGAATAGCCCAGCAGTTCGCAGAGATAAGGATTAACGCGAAGAAATTGCCCGTCCAGGCTGAGTTGGGCGATGCCGACTCCGGCATGTTCATAGAAGGCTCGCCATTTTGCTTCATTTTCCCGGACCTGCTCTTCAGCCAGGCGACGTTCGGTGTTGTCGATCGCGAACACAGAGAACCCCTGGCATGTTCCGGAATCATCGAACTCTGGCTCAAAGGTGATGAGCCCATGCCAGGTCTCGCCGGACTTGGTCGGCATGTGATTTTCAAAGACCACACGTTCACCAGCAAGCGTCTTCATGATCAACGGGAGGGCTCGGAGAAAGGCCTCTTTGCCGATGACCTCCTCAATGGTCAGGCTGATGATGGATTTCGGATCCTTGCCAAACCACCGTTCATACCCTGGGGAGGCGTACGTATACCGAAGCTCATGGTCGACACGAGCAATCACTCCAGGGAAATGGTTGATAAGGCGGGTCAACTGCACGTCGCTTTGGATCTTGGCTGCCTCGGCTCGTTTGAGGTCCGACTGATCTACATAGAGACCGACTGCCAGCGAAACCTCTTCGAATTCGTCATAGACGAACACCGGCCAGAGGAGCAGGTTCAGCACCTTGCCATCTTTGCGTTGGCGCTGTAGTTCTATTGGGCCGGTCAACTCTCTATGCATTCCTGCCTGCCATAGGGCATCAGCTGCCGGCTCGTCGCCGGCCTGAATATAAGGGAGTTCACGGCCCAACACTTCATCCCGAGACCATCCGAACAGACGAGTCGCAGCGTGGTTCCAACTGACTACGCGTGCCTCGCGATCAAGGCTGACAATCGGCAGTGCCGATTCTTCGACGAGGGTCGTGAAGAGGCGAGAGGTTTCGTGGAGTCGCTTTTCGGCTCGCTTTTGCTCTGTGATATCCTCACAGGTCACAAGGACAAGGATCTCATTGGTATGGGTGTGGATTGCTCGCGCGTGTGCTTTGATCCATATCCGGACTCCATCCTTCCGAATGGTTTGAATTTCCCACTGAAACACGGTGTAGGGGCTTGCCGCACAAACCAGCAATTGCCCCAATACCGTCTGGTGGTCTTTCCCCTCAAACAGCAGCAAAATGGACTGGCCGATGAGATCTTCTTTTCGGTACCCGAGCTGATCAGCCCCAAGGTGGTTTACGGATTGCATGATTCCGTTGGGAGTGAGGGTGAAGTACATGAAGGGGTTCTGTTCATAGAGTAATTGGTATCGGTGCGCGCTTGCTTTGAGCGCAGATTCTGCCTCGCACCTCCGGTCCATTTCGGTCTTGAGCTCAAGGATGGCCTGCTCCAGCTCGATGGTCCGTTCTCGAACCAGTCTTTCCAGCGTCTCCCGTAGGGATTGCTGGCTCTGTTCCAGCTCTTTGTGGGTCGTAATATCTTCTACGGTGCCCGTCATGCCTGACACCGGCTCGTTCTCATTGGCCATGACGCGACCGTAGCATGCCACCCACCGGACGACTCCAGATGGTGTGATAATTCGATAGTCGATTTTATATGAGGAACGGGCTTCAAGAGCCTGCGCAGTGGACGTTCTGAGATAATGGCCATCATCCGGATGGACGTGAGCAAAGAACTCTTCGTACGAACCATCACGACTGTTTGGATCCAGGTCGAAGATCTGTGCGGTTTCCGACGACCAGTTCACTCGATTCGTCCTACTATTCCACTCCCAGGTTCCCACGTGGACGGCTCCGACTGTAGAGAATTGCATGGGGGAACGGCCTTGATTCGTCTGAACCGGCGTCTGCTGCGATTCCAGTCCTTGGTTGCGTGGTGGGCCCGGCGCGCTGCAGGTTGAATCGTCGGTCTCCAGCGGTGAATTCATGAACCGAAGCCTCTGTGTCGCCCAGCCAATACTAGGGTGCAAGCGTAGTCATCAATCGATGAGTGTGGGCATCCGCGGATAGTATAGGACTCGGAAGTCTCGCAAAACCAGAGGGGAATGGGGTGGGCTACACGGGCAAACAGAGGTGAGGTCGAGAATCGGTGTGGCGGCAGGCCGATCAGAGTTTCGGGCTTTGCCCTACACCAGGTATATGGGATTCTTTCATGAACCAAGCCACCGCTTCAGTCCGTCGTTTTACATGGAGTTTGTCAAAGATGTTTGCCAGGTAGTTCTTGACGGTTTTGTCGCTCAACCGTAGCTGAACGGCAATTTCTTTATTGGTTTTCCCTTCCGCGAGAAGCGGGAGGATTAAGCGCTCTTGCGGAGAGAGACGGGAGACTCCGTGAGGCGTAACTCCCAAGTGTGAGCTGGTC
>JAHBWQ010000057.1 GCA_019636915.1 Nitrospira sp.
CTATTTTTCGCGTGAACCGCGGTTGCTGCGTCCGGCAAACTATCCCTCGGGAGTACCTGGAAGCGGGAGCGTGGTGATTGAGACCGCAGGGGGTGAGCGATTGGCCGTCCTCCAAGTGATGGGTCGAGTGTACATGCCGACGATCGATTGTCCATTCCAGACGGCCAAACGTGAGGTGTCGAGGCTGAAACGGGAAACCTCAGCCATCATCGTCGACATGCATGCGGAAGCGTCGTCTGAAAAAATGGCGATGGGGCATTTTTTAGACGGGGATGTGACGGCCGTCGTCGGGACCCATACCCATGTGCAAACGGCCGATGAGCAGATCCTCCCGAAGGGCACTGCCTATATCACGGATATCGGCATGACAGGACCGCTCCATTCCGTCATCGGCGTGAAAAAGGAACTCGCCATCGAGAAGTTCTTGACCGGCATGCCGAGGCGATTTGAAGTTGCCTCAGGGCCGTCGGTGTTTTGTGCCGTTTTGCTCGAGCTGGATACGCGCTTGGGCAAGGCCGTGGCGTTCGAACGGATTCGCCAGTTCGATTAAGCGAAGCATCACTCATTGTCGCACGTATCCAGAGCTGTCTCAGTACGTCGCTGAGTGCCTCACGGGTTCCATGAGAAGAGGACTCACACAGACCAAGCCGCCTTCATCTCTCTTCGCTCTCGATTCGTCTTCGAGACAGGTGCTCACTGTCTCAGCATTGACCGCCATGGTGCGGGCCTCGCTCGAGACGTCCTTTTCTGAGGTGTGGCTCGAGGGAGAAATTTCGAACCTGCGCGCACCAGGGTCCGGGCATCTGTATTGTACCCTCAAGGATCAGACCAGTCAGATTCGTGCGGTAATCTTTCGATCAACCGCCCTTCGATTACGATTTGGCCTAGAAGACGGTCTCCATGTCATCGTGCGGGGACGACTCTCCGTCTATGAGCCTCGGGGGGAGTATCAGCTCATTCTGGACCATGTGGAGCCCCGGGGGCTGGGTGCGCTGCAATTAGCGTTTGAGCAACTGAAGCGCCGCCTGGAAGACGAGGGACTCTTCGATGGTACACGTAAACGCTCACTTCCGGAATTTCCACGGACCGTCGGCCTTGTGACCTCAGCGACTGGGGCAGCGGTTCGAGACATGATGGCGGTCTTGCACCGTCGATGTCCCATCGTGCGCATTATTCTTGTGCCGGTCTCAGTGCAAGGGGGTGGGTCGGCGGAACAGATCGTGGCAGCCATTGAAGCGTTGAATAAGTTGGGGATCGTCGACGTCATGATTGTTGGACGGGGCGGTGGATCATTGGAAGATCTGTGGAGTTTCAACGAAGAAATCGTGGTCCGGGCGGTGGCCGCCTCAGCGGTGCCTATCGTATCAGCCGTAGGACATGAGACGGACGTGACGCTGACCGACTTTGCCGCAGATGTCAGAGCCCCAACACCCTCTGTTGCCGCTGAACTGGTTGTTCCCGTCTTAGCGGAACTTGTTGAACGGTTGGATATGTTCGTCGCTCGTTGTCGGCAAGCGATCACCGCACAGTGCTTGGATCAGCATCAGCGACTTGATCTCGTGCTGGCCCATATGGGTCATATTCGGCTGAGGATTCTCAAGGAGGCGCAGCGGGTGGATGACGCTATGACAGGCATGCGAGAAGCGGCACAGGCCACGCTGAGGTGTGCCATCGCAGATGCGCAGGCCTGGACACAAGCGCTGATGTCGCAAAACCCGGTCTTTCACGTGCGTCGAGAGCTGGGGGTTATCCCGCAGCTGCAGTTGCGTTTGGCCGCTGCGATGGATCATACCCTGATCCATAAGATGCAACTGGCACGCAGCACCCTCAGGAGATTGAATGGGTTGAGTCCACTTGCGGTTCTGGAACGCGGATACGCGATTCTCGAAACGGTGCCGAGGCATCAGATCATTCGAGATGTCGGGCAAGTGGCCGTCGGAGACGAGGTCGTTGCCCGTCTTGCCAACGGCCAGGTTCGTTGTACGGTGAAGGAAGTGAGGTCGAATCTATCCGTTTAAAATCGTACTGGAGCTTCGCTATAATAATCGACTTTGAAGGGAGAAGATTGTGGCTGGGGTGAAATTTGAACAGGCGATGGCTCGCTTGGAAGTCATCGTGGGGGAGCTGGAAAAAGGGGATCTGCCCCTTGATGAGTCGTTGAAGATTTTCGAAGAGGGCATTCGACTGTCCAAGAGTTGCCTCAAAGTCTTGGAAGAGGCCGAACGCAAAGTCGAAGTGCTCGTTCAAGATAAGAATGGGAAGAAGCAACTGCGAGCGTTCACCTCGGATGACATTGATGTCGTCGGCTCCGCCGAAGACGCCTAGCAGGCTGTTGAGAAAGGCCGCCAGCAGCGTTCTCGCGTCGCTCAGAGGCTTAACGTACGGGATAGAGTACGATTTGCCCCTTCGCTCGCTGCGGCCTTGCTGGACGGCCCTTCCGAACAGCCTGCAGGGCATCCAGATCCGGTCGGAGGCTATATGCGGCGATCATTTCTTGAGGCGGTGCTGGGTTTTTCAACACACGGCTAGTCAGTTGTTCCGCTGATCCTCGGTTCTTTTTTGTCCTCCCCTTTATTGAAGCGCATGACGACACGAGTGCGACCCGAGAAACATCGCTGTGACCAGGTGTTGACGGCTCAGGGTCTGGTTCAGAGTCGTGATGCCGCCGTACGGATGATTCTGGCGGGAAAGGTCAGGAGTGACGGAGTGCTTGTCGACAAACCGTCCAGGCTGATTCCGATCGATGCCTCCATCGAGATTGCCGGAGGGGATCAGCCGTTTGTCGGCCGAGGTGGGGAGAAGCTCGACGCGGCTCTGAACGCAGGCGTGATCGATCCACGGGGATGGATGTGTCTCGATGTTGGGTGTTCAACGGGAGGGTTTACTGACTGTTTGCTTCAGCGAGGAGCGACGAAGGTCTATGCCGTTGATGTGGGCTACGGGCAATTCGATTGGCGGCTTCGTCATGACCCCCGTGTCGTGCTGCTTGAGCGGACCAACATTCGCTATATGGAGCGGTCTGCCGTTCCAGACCCGATTCATCTGGTCGTGATCGATGTCTCGTTTATCTCGTTGACGAAAGTCCTTCCGGCCGTCACGCAGTTTCTCCGGCCGCAGGCGAGGGTCGTGGCATTGATCAAGCCGCAATTTGAAGTCGGCAAAGGGCAGGTTGGTCGGGGGGGAATCGTGCGGGATGAGGGCCAGCGAACGGAGGTGGCTCAGCGAGTGACACGATTTGCCGAGGAATTGGAGTTCCGAACTCTGAAAACCGTTCCGTCCCCCATCAAAGGGAAAAAAGGGAATCAGGAGATATTCGCAATCTTTGAGTACAACGCGCCGATTCATGGTATGTAAGAAGCATCGGAATAGTGAAGTGTTCATTCAGGAGGGCCAATGAAAGTACTCGTCACGGGTGGGGCAGGGTTTATCGGATCGCATGTAGTGGATCGACTGATTGAGGAGGGGCATCAAGTTGTCATCGTCGACAATCTGGTGACCGGGAAGCGCAAGAATGTCAATCGCGCGGCAAGCCTCTATAAGACCGACATTACCAGCTGGCGTCTCGAACGGATTTTTCGCAATGAACGTCCGAACATCGTGCTGCATCTTGCGGCACAGGTGAGCGTGCGCAATTCCGTGGCGGATCCGGTCTTTGATGCCCAGGTCAATGTGTTGGGTACCATGAACGTGTTGCAACAAGCGGTTCGGTACGGGTGTCGAAAAGTGGTGTTCTCCTCGTCCGGTGGGGCGATTTACGGGGAACAAGAGGCCTTTCCGGCTCCGGAATCGCATGTCACCAATCCCTTGTCCCCCTATGGCATCAGTAAGCTGTGCGGCGAGCACTACTTATCGTACTTCCAGCGAGTCGGCGGGATTCCCGTGGTCAGCCTCCGCTACGCCAACGTCTACGGACCGAGACAGGATCCGGAAGGCGAGGCTGGTGTGGTGGCGATCTTCATTCAAAAGATGTTGAACGGGGAGCAGCCCATCATTAACGGCAATGGCCGCCAAACCAGAGATTTTGTGTTTGTCGAAGATGTGGCGGAGGCCAACCTTGCCGCCATGGGGCAGGATGCGCATGGAGTCTATAACGTCGGAACCGGGGCAGAAACATCCGTGAACGAGCTGTTCCGCATGTTGGCGACATTAACCGGTTCAAGCGCCAAGGAAGTTCATGGCCCTGCCAAAGCCGGCGAGCAGATTCGAAGCGTGGTTGACGCGGCGAGGATCAAACAGGAGCTTGGGTGGGAGGCCAAGATGGACCTCGCAGAGGGGCTCAAGCAGACAGTGGAGTTCTTCCAAGGGAAGACTCGATAACTGTCCGTCCGCTACTCATTAAGCGCAAGCTGAACTCGGTTCAGTTGTTTACGAGTTTGCCGAGAGCAGCAGATGCGAAGTAGCTGGCGTTCTGCGTTGGATCAGTACCGAGGCACGGTCCCGTCTACTTGAACCGACCAGGCATCGATCCCACCGATCAAATTCTTCACGTTCGAAAATCCCTGTTGAAGCAGGAATCCCGTTGCATCGCCGCTGCGCATGCCGTGGTGGCAGTACGCAATAATCTCGGTATCTCTATCCAATTTGGACAGTGACTGAGGTAACGTGCCGAGTGGAATCAGCACGGAGTTATCCAGCCTGGCCAGTTGATTCTCCCAGGGCTCACGCACATCCAAGAGTACCAGCTGATCCCCTTTATCGATCCGAGCCTTCAGCTCTTTCGGTGTAATCGTAAAACTCATGTGACCGCCTCCTTTTTATTGAGACAAATCATAAGCGAGTGAAGAAAAGGCTGTCAAATGGAGTTCGCTGCCTAGCCCGTATTATTCATGATCACTTCTGCTGCGATCGCCGATCCGCTGTTCCGACAAGCCTGCGGTCGGCGGACTCGCTCCTCGGCCCCTCGACGTACTGCACGAGTACGCCTCAGGTCCTCCCGGCTCCGTGCGTCGATCTCACAACGCGGCCGGGCGATATCGCGATGAACTGTCATGAATAATACGGGCTAGTTAACCAGACTCCCTCGATCGTTCCGTATCCCATCCCTTATCGAACTCCCATTGACCCCGTCGATCGGGAAGCGTGAGCGCCGCGATGAGCCGATTCATAAAATTCGAGCGTGGAATTTCTTCGGCCCCGAACCGCATGACATGGGGAGAGGATTGTTGGCAATCGATGAGGCGAAAGTCCCAGAGCTGGAGTTGCCGGACAAGCCTCACGAGCGCAACCTTTGATGCGTCATCGACCCTGGTGAACATGGATTCGGCAAAGAAGGCGCCACCGATCGCCACCCCATAGAGCCCACCAACCAGGCGTCCATCCTGCCAGGTTTCAACGGAGTGGGCATAGCCCAGCTCATGGAGGCGTGTGTAGGCATCCAGCATATCCCCAGTAATCCAAGTCCCGCCATCCGGATATTGCGAACGCGGCCCAGCACATTGCTCCATGACCTGGCGAAAGCAGGTATCGAGCGTGAGAGCGAATACATTCGAGCGAAATCTTTTCTTCAGACTACGCGGAATGTGGAGTTTTGAGGGGAGCAGCACGGCACGCGGGTCCGGTGACCACCAGAGAATGGGATCGTCCTCGTTGTACCAGGGGAAGATGCCGTGCCGGTACGCTTCGAGTAATCGCTCGGGACGAAGGTCCCCGCCGACAGCAAGAAGGCCTTCAGGAGTGGCCTGCTCAACGGGTGGGAAGCGAAGATCGTGAGGTCTCAAGTGAAACATCACATGTACGATACGTGAAGCGGGGTGAAAAGGCCATGCTGGCCGGAGGCAACGGTTTCTCACATGCTCAAGAAAGCGCTCAACTGCTTCAATCTATGATTTTATATCGGAGGTCTCGTGATGGGAACGATACGCAAGGCGACCACTGTCACAGAGTAGCAGGGGCAATGGATCAAGGCTCAGATCAAACGTGGGGAATTCATGAATGGCAGTGAAGATATCCACGATCAAATTCGACGCGATCAGGACAGCGCCAAATCTCAAACATTGAAGGATGTCATTCAGGAAGGGTTGGAAACACGTGGAACTCGCTGAGTTGACAAGTGCCTCCCTCGTGCCAGAGCCGTTTGAACACGGCTCCGGCCCGTACTCTCGTTCTGGCTGTAGGTACTCGCTTCTTCGCACTCCAGTTGCGGCAATCAGCTACGCTCTACTCACCTCATGAAACCGCCGAAATAGAGCGCAAATCCAACGACTCCGATAAGAAGTGCGCCATACAGATACACCCATCCTGGCTCGTGGGTGAGGTCGTCCTTGATGTCTTTTAGGTGAAGATCACTCATAGAGCACCTCCTTGTTTGAAACCTCCTCTGTTCCGTAGAAGAGTGTTTGGCTCATCCTTGATGCTTAGCCCATAATAATGAGCGGACCGTTCCTTCGCTATCGCTCAGAAGATTGAATTTGCGACTACACCGAATGGGTGAAGGGGACCGGTAAGCACAGGACGGATCAATGGGACTTGAGGCATGTCAGAATAGCCTCCATGCGATTCAAACCGATCGACCAACGAATTGAAAAGAAGCCGTTCAACGTCTATGTTCTGTGATAGGCGGTTCTCCGTTCGTTGGAATGTGTCAATCAGGCAGCAGCAGTGGGATGGAGATGTGAACCTTCTCAATAAGTGGAGGCGGCTTATAGGGATCCGCATAAGACCCCGCGAGAAATGGTCCCGTAGGCGCAATTCATTGAAACGATAATAGTTATGGCGTATTGTTCGAAAACACTAGCAGCGTTTTAGGCGGACAGGAACTGGCAGATTCGGCTCGTAGGAGGATCCTCCTAAACAGAGTCCGGCCTTAAAGGAGACACTTTGGCCAAGGAAAAGAAAGAGGGGGCGCAGTTTGTTCGCTACTTTGGACCACTCCTGGACGCGCTAAGAGCTATTGGCGGGTCCGCGAAGCCCGACGAAGCAACTGATCGAATTGCGGATGATCTAAAGATCTCGGATCAGGTTTTAAATGAGGTGCTGCCTTCGGGAGGAGCTCGATTTCGAAATCAAGTCGCTTGGGCAAGGTTCTACCTCGTGCGAGAGGGACTTCTCGACTCATCAAAGCATGGGGTATGGAGCCTGACTGAAAAGGGATTCAAAACGTCGCTCACCTACGATCAATCAAGAGCGATTTTTCTGAAGTGGGTCAAAATTTTCCAGGAGCAAAGGGAAAGAAAGGAAAAGGAAGAGCCGGCGGCGGAGAAGATCGCAGAGGCCACGGGTTTGCTGTCGAAAGATTATCGCGAAGAAGTTCTAGAAGTCCTACTCAAACTCCCCGCCAGTGGGTTTGAGCGACTGTCCCAGCGCTTGTTGAGAGAAGCCGGGTTTACGCAAGTAGTCGTGACCGGGAAGAGCGGCGACGGTGGCATCGATGGAGTCGGCACGCTTCAAATCAATCCGCTCGTTTCCTTCAAAGTATTGTTTCAGTGCAAGCGGTACGCAAGATCGGTGACGCCATCTGAGGTGCGTGACTTTCGTGGTGCAATGGGTGGCCGCGCGGACAAGGGAATTATCATTACGACGGGGACGTTCACTGCTGAGGCGCGGCGTGAGGCGTCTCGCGATGGCGTCCCTCCCATTGAGCTAATCGACGGAGAGAAACTGGTCGACATGCTTGAAAAATTGGAGCTTGGCCTCAAGGCGGTCACAACGTTCGAAGTTGAACATGCTTTCTTCAAGGACTTTGAGGCCTAACAATCCATTGCAGCGGAGGTGCAAAAAGCCGTGCGCCGCTGAATGGGAACATTCGAGCTATTCAATAGGTGCCTACATGCAACACGTCTTAATCATTCATGAGGTCGAAGCGTATCCGGCATGGAAGGCAATTTTTAACAAAGCAGCGGACATGAGAAAATGGGCCGGAGAAATCAGCTGCCAATTATTGCGCTATGACAGCGATGCCAATAAAATCGTCCACTTCTCGGAGTGGGCCTCGCTGGACAAGGCCCGACGTTTCTTCGAGTCTCCTGAACTTATGGAAATCAGAAGAAAAACTGGTGTCAAAGCGTCCGATTTCATATGCCTGCAGGAGATAGAACGTGGTGCGCTATAGCCCTAGCCTGTCGTTCCAAAGGGACGCCGCAAGCGTGCGGCGTCATTAAGAATGAGAATGTACCTCGCTCCCGCCGACGCGCAGCGGTTCATCCAAAGCTACAAGCTTCTGATGCTTGAGGTGTTAGGTGAACAGGAAGATCCCATTACCGGCAGCGTTGTTCCGTTGCTTGCAAAGGCACGTGCAAAACTCGTTGGTAAGCGGGCTTTGTTGAATAAGTCGATTGCGCGGCTTGAAGCACGAAATGTCGGACTGGATCCTGAAGTCGTCACGGCTCTCGAGGGGCTTGAGGTACGCCAGTGGGTCTATCTTCGGGATACGAAACTTCACTCCATCATGATTGATTCGACCGCTGATCGGGCATTCGGGGTGCTCGGGCTTACGCAGGGAATCCGAGATATTACCGGCGGCACCGTGCTCTATATGGAGGCGGGCTTGGTGCGCTACCGCGGGAGAGATGTATGTGATGGCGTCATTTCACAAGCGGTGTGGCTCGGACCAGGATACAGAAGGAGTTGGAATGAGAAATTCAAGGAGATCAAGGCATCAGGCCAATTTCATGTGAAAGCCGATGTCTAACAATGCTGTCGACCGGACACACCGATAGCCACAACGGAATGGAAATGAAGCACACCAATCTAAACCAGGGTGTGAGGTGGAGCGCGGCACCGTTAATGACGAAGAAGAGCATATGCAAAGAATGTAAACCACTTCTGCCTAATCAATTGAACCCCACCTACGTTTAGACGGATACGCGTAAGAGCTGGATCCGTCAGTTCCTGTGCGTATATCACTGCGCTTCTGTTTAGGAACCATACGCTATAACCACTATTGGCCTAATCAGTTGCGAGTAAGTGATAGAGAAACGTGGACACTTTGAGCGTCGAATCCCCACTCCAGGCGTTCGGTCGTTCGAGGGAACTCACATCAGAAACGTAATCTGACCATTTTCTTTCTCCGTTCTTTCTGCGTTGAAATCTTCGGCCATCGTCCCGCACGCGTGTCCTCGCCACCCATAGCCCGATCGGGCCATGTCGGATTCAGCACCCTGTCGCTACACTCGTGAGTGACAGGATGAGGAAAGATCCACCGCTCAATGCAAGGAGGCTTCAGCATGGTAGCCACTCAACAGCGCATCTTTTTCTTCGGCGAGGGGCGAGCGGAAGGGCATGGCGGGATGAAAAGCGTGCTTGGAGGGAAGGGGGCGGGGTTGGCGGAGATGACCAATCTTGGCCTGCCGGTACCTCCAGGATTTACGATCAGCACCGAGGTCTGCATGGCATATCTGACGGGTGGACGACGAGGGTTGCCTCCTGGTCTCTGGGAGGAGGTCCTCCACTATATGGCTCGTCTTGAGTCCGCGATGGACAAACGCTTCGGTGATGAAGAGAATCCCTTGCTCGTTTCGGTCCGCTCAGGCTCGGCGCAATCGATGCCTGGGATGATGGATACCGTCCTCAATCTCGGCCTGAACGATCAAACAGTCCAGGGCCTGATCGCACGCACGAAGAATGAGCGATTTGCGTATGACGCATACCGACGATTCGTGGCCATGTTTGCTAACGTCGTATTGGGCGTGCCGTGTGAGCGATTCGAGCAGGTGTTGGAGCGGGAAAAGGCAGAACTGGGCGTCGAACAGGATGCGGAACTCACCGTCAAGGACCTCAAGGAACTTATCGATCGGTATCAGGGGCTGGTCCGGTCCGAAACGGGCCGAGAGTTCCCATCTGATCCCTACGATCAATTGCAGCGAAGCATCTTGGCCGTGTTGGATTCTTGGATGGGGCCACGCGCAGTGGAATATCGTCGTATTCGGCAGATGTCCGACCGCGGAGGGACGGCCGTCAACATTGTGGCGATGGTGTTTGGAAATTTGGGGGAGACCAGCGGAACCGGGGTAGTGTTTACGAGAAATCCCAGCACCGGTGTACCTGGTTTGTACGGGGACTTTCTGTTGAACGCGCAGGGGGAGGATGTGGTCGCAGGCATCCGCACGCCTCAGCCGATCGAGAAACTAGCGACTATTCTGCCGGAGGCGTACCGCACGCTCCTCACGATCGCCGACACCTTGGAAGCGCAGTATCGGGACATGCTTGATCTGGAGTTTACGATCGAAGACGGTCGGCTGTACATGCTGCAGGCGCGAGTCGGCAAGCGGACAGGTCTGGCGGCGGTCAGAATCGCAGTGGATCTGGTTCGCGAGGGGCGGTTGACGGTTCGCGACGCGGTGATGCGTGTGGAACCGAATCACTTGTCATACTTCTTCTTTCCGGTGTTCGATCAGCAGGCCGACGCAAAGAGTCGTTTTTTGGTCAAGGGACTTCCTGCCGGACCTGGCCATGCGTCGGGCCGCCTCGCCTTGACGTCGAATACCGCAGTGGAGATGGAGCGGCGTGGAGAGCGGGCCATTCTCGTGCGTCGGGAAACCAGCCCGGACGATATTCATGGCATGAATGCCGCCGTCGCATTTCTGACGGCAAAGGGCGGCATGACCTCCCATGCCGCAGTCGTGGCCAGGCAATTGGGAAAAGTGTGCGTCGTGGGCTGCGACGCGATCGACCTCGGCGCGGACGGCACGGTGCGGATCGGTACCACGGTGTTGAGAGAAGGGGAGGCGTTGTCGGTCAATGGATTTGACGGCAAGGTGTATCAAGGTGACATGCCTGTCATCGAGTCGGAAGTGGTCCAAGTCCTCCAAGGCCGGATGCGCCCAGAGCAGTCGGAGACGTTTCGCTATTATGCAACATTCATGGAGTGGGTGCAGGCGCATCAGGGTATGCAGGTCCGGGCCAACGCGGACTTGCCGGACCAAGCCAAACTGGCACGTCTGTTTGGCGCTGAGGGCATCGGCCTGTGCCGGACCGAGCACATGTTTTTCGCAGCGGATCGGATGCCGATCATGCAGCAGATGATCTTGGCCGAGACGAAGGAGGAACGCACCTGCGCACTTAATCAGCTGCTTCCCATGCAGAAGAAGGACTTTATCGGACTCTATCGAGAGATGAACGGCAAGCCCGTCACCATTCGTCTGTTGGACCCTCCGCTGCATGAATTCCTCCCGAAGCGTGAGGCCTTGATGATGGATATCGCGCAACTTGAACTGACAACGGGCAATCCCATAAGACTGGCAGAACAGCGTCGACTGCTGGCCCGTGTGGAGGAACTTCATGAAACCAATCCGATGTTGGGACTACGTGGATGTCGATTGGGCATCGCCTATCCTGAAATCACCCGCATGCAGGTGCAGGCCATCATGGAAGCGGCCTGCGAAGTGCGGGCCGAAGGAATCGACGTCGCGCCGGAGATCATGGTACCGTTGGTCGCCTTGGCATCGGAAATGATCACCCAGAAAGTGCTCATCCAAACGGTGGCCGACGAGACGATGGGTCGCTATGAGATGCGTTTCCCCTATCACGTGGGCACCATGATCGAACTGCCTCGCGCTGCAGTGACCGCTGATCAACTCGCCCAAGCCGCGGACTTCTTTTCCTTCGGGTCGAATGACCTCACGCAGACGACATTCGGCTTTTCGCGAGACGATGCCCATACGTTTCTCGATCGCTATCTGCATCGCAGTGCGGAGTGTGTCCACTGCGGCAGGCGCACACTCGACGTGAAACGGCTGACATGTCTCCATTGTGGTGAAGCGATGACTAGGCCGCAGGCAAACATCCTGTCCGATGATCCCTTCGTGACGCTGGATCAAGAGGGTGTCGGGAGCCTGATCCGGCTGGCTGTTGAGCAGGGTCGGAAGACGAAGCCGACGATCAAATTGGGACTCTGCGGAGAACATGGCGGAGACCCCGCATCGGTCGCCTATTGCCACCAGCTCGGGCTGGACTATGTCAGCTGTTCACCCTATCGCATTCCCATCGCCAAGTTGGCGGCAGCACAGGCGGCGATTGCGGCCAGGTCTGCGCATCAAGAAGCTGCCACAGATGGTCAGGTGCCGAGGTGACGAGGAAAGCATCATGAATGATGTCAGTTTCAGGCAGCGGAACCCGAGGCTTGTTCACCTAATCCGAAACTATCTTGCAGGGATAGTTTTGGGGATGACGGGCTTGATCGCGTTGCTTGGCTACATTGGGTTGGAGAAACTCTATGAGAATGCCAATCAGAACTTAGAACGAACAATTCGAGATCGCTACAAGGCGGAAATTCAGCATGTCGTTGAAACAGTCGCCGCAACGATTGAAGCGACTGTTCCTGGGGAGATTGGGCCTGAACTAAGCCTAATTCAACAGGAGGCAGTGAAGCGCATCATCCGTGGAGCGAAGTTTGAATCGTCAACAATGAAGCCTGATGTGTGGAACGGGTACTTTTTTCTCTACGACATGGAGGGTCGATGCATTGCGCATGGGGCCCATCCAGAGACTGAAGGACAAACTCTCCAGGAGAGGAAAGATCCTGGTGACAAGTTGATGATCCAACGATTACGAGCCGCTGCTCAGTTGCCAGACACGGCTCCACAGATTGAACGGTTTGTGGAGTACACATGGGAAAAGCCCGGCGAGCATGGCAAGTTTCCTAAGATCAGCTATGTCAAGCGCCTGCGAGGCGATCAGTGGTGGTTAGGAGCCGGGGTATACGTGGATGATATAGAACGGACGCTTCAGGCTGAGCAAGATAAGCAGCGGGACCAGAAGCTGTGGGCAATGGGAATGGCTGCCTTCGTTCTATTAGTCATGCTCGCAGTTGCGTACTTAGTTAGCGCTGGCTTGGCAAAGCGGGTGACGCGGCCAATCGATCAGTTAGTTGAAGGTGTGCGACGCGTGTCGTTGGGTGACTATATGCACCCCGTCGCGTTGGCTAATGGGACAGAAGAAACCCAAGTGCTAGGGAATGTGTTTAACCACATGCAGGAGAAAATCATTGCGCAGGTTTCTGAACTGACCACGGCTCTTGAGCGGATTCGAGAACTAACCAGTAACGAGTGGGAAAAGGTTGAGGAAGAGCGCCGTCGGATTGCGCGTGAGCTGCATGATGATATCAAACAGAAGGTTTGGAATCTTCGTACAAAACTTGATGAAGCACTGATGACTGATGAGCCAGCAGCTCAGCGGTGTTTGCTCAACGGAGCCATTGATGTCATTAAAAGCATGTCTCAGGCTATTAGGGCCATTCTTCAGAATCTTCCGCCACCTGTGCTCGATGGCTTAGGGTTGTTGAAGGCGTTACGCGAGCTTTGCGAAGGCCAGGCGCATTCTGCACAACTTGCATTGCATGTTGACTTCCAACACGAGGAATTGCGTTTGCCGCCACATGTGGAGATTATGGTTTACCGCATCGTGCAGGAAGCAATGATGAACATCGTGCGCCATGCGCAGGCACATCGTGTGGATGTGTGGTTAGCCTGCCATGACGGAATCCTCGAAGTCGGTGTGCAGGATGATGGCAAGGGATTTGACGTGAGGGCAGCAATGCATCACGTTGGTAAAGGACAAGGTATGGGGCTGCTCAACATGACAGAGCGGGTTTGTGCCATCGATGGAGAAATTTCGTTTGAATGCCCATCGACAGGAGGTACAACTGTTACCGTGAAAATTCCAATGCTTGATGGAGATGAGATGAGATTGTAACGGTGGAGGAACCGTGTATGAGTAAGATTCGAATCATGTTGGTAGAGGACATTCAGGCAAATCGTGAGTGGGTACGTAGTTTGAATAAGATCGCAAAGACAGAGGTGACACTCGAGGTCATTAAAGAGGCGAAGAACGGCAAGGAGGCAATCACGTACCTTGAGTGTAATGCAATTCGACCGGATGTGGTGCTCATGGACATTGAATTCAAAGAACTCGGAAGAGACATTCATCCGAATGGCTTGGATACCACCAAGATTATCTTTGAGCGATACCCGACCATTACCACTCTCATCCTCTCTGTGTACGACGATCTTGCGTATGTCAGACAGGCGTTTCAATGCGGGGCGCAGGGGTATTTCTTGAAAGATGGGGAGACTGGCATTGCCGAACTCTGTGAGGCGATTGTTGCCGTCTGGAACCGCAAATATTTTGTCAGCCCAATAATACTCAAGAGATTGATCGAGATTGTGAAAGTTGCTGGTGATGGAAATGACCGGCTCGGCCTGACTCCTAAGGAATTCGAATGTGCCCCGCTCTACGCTGAAAAGAAGACTGCTCGCGAGATTGCCGAGAAAATGAATATTGTCCCTAGAACTGTAGAGTCTTATATCACTTCGATTAGGAGTAAGCTGAATGCTTCATCCCCAGAGGAAGTGAGGCAACGTCTCAGGGAAAATGTAGACAGGGTTGACCGACTTGGTCTGATAGCCAGACAGTTTATTGTTGCGGTGCTGTATGCCCAAGAATTGACCTGTGAAGAGATCGCTAAAAAATGGAACATTCCAGTAAGAACCGTTGAAGCGGACCTCTCGGTAGTTAGGAGGAAACTAAATGTTTCGTCTTCGCAGGAGGTCAAGCAACGGCTCATGGAAAACAGACCTCTACCTCTCGAATAACTTCCCAACCCTGTCGGGCTGCAACATCAGTTTCCTCTAACAGCTCCGTACATCACCCGTACATCGTCGTAGGGGACCCTTAGATGTTCTAGGGGCACACCCTTACTGTTCCATCCGCTTTTTTCATGCGACTCTGTGCGCAGGAACGATGATTGACTCAGGCATCTTCTCGAGAGGAGGCGCTATGAAGAACGTAGTGGAGTTGCCCAACGGCTGCCGGCTGACAGAGCGTGAACTCGAAATTCTCCGATGGGTGGCATTCGGGAAAACCAATGAGGCGATCGCCATGATTCACAATTGCAGCATGAATACGGTCAAGAACCAGCTGCGCCTCATCTTCCAAAAGCTCGATGTTGTGAACCGGGCGCAGGCGGTTATGGAAGCGATTCGTCTTGGCATGATGAAGCACCACGATCCGTCGCGCTAAGGATGCGCGATGGCGTCGATTGCCCACGCAGGAGGAAACACATGATCAACACAGCAGCAATGAAGTCATGGCAAGGCCCGCCCAAGTTGCCGGTGGGGCTCCGGTCTATCGGATGGATACTGCTGGTCCTCATCGGGACCTATGCTCTTGCCATGGTGGCCGGGCTCGTCCAACCGGAGGAAAAGGTCAATGCTTTGTGGTTGGTGATTGCGGCGGTGTGTGTGCATGTCTTGGCGTTCCGATTCTACGGGAGCTTTCTGGCGCGGAAGGTAGTGACATTGGATGATGCCCGCCTCACGCCGGCGCATACGGAGAACGACGGTATCAATTTTGTGCCGACGAATCGGTGGGTGCTGCTCGGGCACCATTTTGCCGCGATCGCTGGAGCGGGGCCGCTGCTAGGTCCCGTGCTGGCGGCACAGTATGGGTTCTTCCCTGGGTTTCTCTGGCTCATCGTCGGTGCGGTGGTCGCAGGGGCCGTCCAGGACTTCGTCATTCTGGTGTTCTCGATGCGTCGAAAAGGCTGCTCACTGAGTACCATGGCCTATGACGTCGTCGGTCCGGTCACCGGCATGGCGGCGATGTTCGCGGTCTTGTTTGTGGTGATCATTGCCATGGCCGGGTTGGGACTCGCAGTGGTGAATGCCCTTGAGCATAACTCCTGGGGGACCTTCACGCTCGCGATGACAATCCCCATTGCGCTGCTGATGGCCTGGCTTGGCCGAAAGAGCCGACCCTGGTCGATCGCGCAAACGACTCTCACCGGTGTGGTGTTGCTGGTGTTGGTCATTGCCGGTGGGCGGATGGTGGCGCATTCCTCCTGGGGGAACTGGTTCGATGTCGGCCATGGCTCCTTAGTCTGGTTGCTGGCGGGATACGGCTTCGTAGCGGCGGTGCTCCCGATCTGGCTGCTGCTGATCCCACGAGATTACCTCTCCAGCACGATGAAAGTTGCGGTGATCACGTTGCTGGCGGTGGGTGTGGTCGTCATCCATCCGATGATGCAGATGCCGCGATTCACGCAATTTGTGGCCGGAGGCGGGCCCATCATCAAGGGCCCGTTGTTTCCCTTCCTGTTCATCACGATTGCCTGTGGAGCGATTTCAGGGTTTCACAGTTTGGTGGCCTCCGGTACGACCTCGAAGCTCATTGATCTGGAGTCGCATGCCACGCTGGGGTATGGAGCCATGCAGATGGAAAGCGTGGTCGGGGTGGTGGCATTGATCGCGGCGTCGATCCTTGAGCCTGGGGACTACATCAAGATCAATAGCCTACTGTCTGACCTGGAGCTAGAGAAGCTCGGATTTCCTCCCGTACATAGCGAGGAGTTGTGTCGCCTCGTTGAACAGGAGTGCACGAATCGTGTCGGTGGAGGAGTCTCGCTGGCCATCGGCATGGCCTCGATTTTTGGAGGGTTGCCAGGGCTCAACAAGATTCCAGGACTGATGGCCTATTGGTATCAATTTGCTCTGTTGTTTGAGGCGTTGTTCATTCTGACGACGATTGATGCCGGCACCAGAGTGGCCCGGTATCTCGTACAGGAGCTCGGAGGGCGAGCGTATCGTCCCTTCGGCGATTTCAGTTCCATGCCCGCAGCGGTGATCGCGAGTCTCTTGGTGGTCAGTGCCTGGGGGGCGCTGCTGTACACCGGTTCGGTCTCCAACTTGTGGCCCATGTTCGGCGTAGCCAATCAACTGCTCGGCACCGTGGCGCTCTGTGTGAGCACCAGTGTCCTGATTCGCATGAAGCGCGCCCGCTATCTGTGGGTGACAGCTATACCGATGGTGGCGGTTGCGATCGTGACGTTGAGTGCCTGCGTCGAATTGATCGGACAGTTTCTTAACGAAGGGCGCTGGGTGAATGCGGTCCTCGTGCTCAGTATCGCCCTGCTGGTCGTGGTCGTCCTGCTGGATGCCGGGATCAAGTGGGTCCGTTGGCTGGGTGGGAACGGGCCGCCGGAAGATCCGCCTGCTGCAGGGGGGCGAGGCGGGGAGCCTCCATCACCAGGTCGTTGTTGCTGAGCAAACCCGCATTATTCATGAACGTTTCTACTGCAACCGCCGATACGCTGTTACGACAAGCCCGGCCGCAATCTTGTTACGGCCAGGCGGGCAGGCTCGCTCCTCATGACCTCGACATACTGTTTCAAGTATGCCTTGGTCCATCGTCGCTCCGCGTGCCCGTCTCGCGTGGCGTCTTGGCGGTTTCGTGGTGAACCGTCATGAATAATGCGGGCTCGGGAGCAATGCGGTCGTCCGGGCGATAGGAAGTGTATCGAAGTGATACAGTCGGCCAGATTGATTGCATGCAATCACGTAAGTAGTAGTTGACAGATTATTGTGTGACAGAGTACACATGGCTCGGTTTAAGAACTATTCGTATACATGCCAGATCCATTCGGATCCATGTCCAGCGAGTGCTTCACGGCTAACGGAGGTGATGGAACGCATGGGACACGACATTTTATTTGAGGCAACAAAGCGCGAATGTGAGCGGAGTCTTATCTATGTAGCCGCCTACACTCCCTTCCCCGATGTGATGAGGCTGAGACCCAGCAAGGAGGAAACCCCTATGAGATCGATCGCGATATTACCGATGTTGATCTGTGCCGCGTGCCTGTCCGGATGTGCCGGTGGTGACAGTGGCCCAGGAGCGAGATAAAGCGCACGTGAGGGATGTTTAATTGTCAGATGTATGGAGGAGGTACAGCATGGTTCTCGGAATGCAGCCTGTTGCATCGTTTCTGGTCGTGATGCTTATGTGGACGGTTTTGCCTGGATGCGGAGGCGGAGGAGACAGTCCACCGCAGAGCACCACACCGCCACCAGGCGCAAACACGGCAACAATCAACGATCCCTATTTTGTCAATCAATGGCACTTGAAAAACACTGGGCAAAAGAACCTCAATGGGGGCCAAGTCGCTGGCACACCCGGCGAGGATGTCAACGTCGTGCCCGTATGGAACCGTGGACTACTTGGGCAGGATGTGCGTATCCATGTGGTTGACGATGGACTCGAGGAGGGGCACGAAGATCTCACTCCTAATGTGCTCCCAGGGCAAGGCTATAACTTCCTGCATGCCGAAAATCGCTGCACCGCCCCATGTATTCCAAACGGTTTAGGGCCCACCGATCCCAGCCCCGCACCCTTATCGAAACACAACCACGGCACGGCTGTGGCTGGAGTGGCGGCGGCAAGCGCCAATAGCATTGGAGGCCGTGGTGCGGCACCAGCTGCCAAGCTGGCTGGGTACAATTTAAATGCACTTGAGACCCCTGCTCAAAGTGAGCATGAGGATATTGCTATGAGCCATAATATTGAAAAAGCTGATATCCATACTAATAGTAGACAGCTTGTAGCGCAGAATCAGGCCACTGGTGTTGGATTTATTTTGTCTCCATTGCCCGGGTTTTACAGTGGGGTTGAGAAAGGTGTCAAGGACGGGCGAAGAGGGAGAGGCACCATTTATCTGTTTGCCGCAGGCAATGGTGGTAACCCTGAAGTGCCTCTACTAATCGGATCACCTCTGGCGACAGATGATTCAAACTATAGTGGTATGTCTAACAATCGCCATGTCATGGCGATCTGTGCGACCGATGCCAGGGGTAAAAAGTCTGCCTATTCTGAGTCAGGTGCCAACCTCTGGGTCTGCGCTCCATCAAACGCGGGGGGAAACGTAGATCTTCCTGCTATTACGACAACGGACCGTACCGGGGAACAAGGCTACAACTGGTCAGGAGCAGGGTTTGATTATACTAGCGATAATCATAATTACACCTTGACATTTGGTGGCACATCGGCAGCCACTCCATTGGCTGCTGGAGTCACAGCTCTCGTTCTCCAAGCGAATCCCAACCTTGGATGGCGAGACGTGCGTCTCATCCTGGCGGAGACAGCGCGGAAGAATGATCCGAACGATTCCGATTGGCGTGACATCGGGCTCAATACGGCCGGCGGTAAGTACCATCACAATCACAAGTATGGGTTTGGCGTCATCAATGCCGACGCAGCTGTCCAACGAGCGACTATTTGGACAAACGTTGGAACTCAAGTAATAAAATCGTTTCCGCCGGAGTTGAAGCAGGTCAATACAGCTATCCCAGATAACAATTCTACTGGAGTCACTGATACGATTAGCGTGTCTGGTAGCGGGATTTCGGCCATTGAGTTTATCGAAATTACCTTCTCAGCGGATCACGAGTTTGATGGAGAGCTCAACGTCACCCTCACCCATGAGGATACCGGTATACAGAGCCAGCTTGCCACGGAGCGCAGGTGTCGCGAAAGTTCATCAGGTCCAGAAGTTCCCTGCGGGGGATACCAGGGGTGGGTCTTTGGCAGCGCCCGGCATCTCGGCGAAGCGGCTGATGGTACCTGGACATTGCGCGTTTCGGACAGGATCCAAAATGATGTTGGTACGTTTCAATCATGGAAGCTGACGTTCTATGGAAGGTAGCAGAAGTATAAAACTGAACATTCAGGAGGATTTTATGATCACATTGATTCAGACACTCATGAGTGTGTTTCTTCTGCTGGGTTGTGCAGCGTTCAATCCAGCAAGAGCCAGTGAGCAAACAGGTGGTAAACGTGCAGAACAGCTTCAGATGTCTTATGCGTGGTACGACGAAAAGCAGCAAGAACATCGTGTGTGGCTGAATCCCGCCCTGGTGGCGGAGATCAATCCGACTCCAGGCGGTGACGATGTGCTCAAAGACGCATCGTCCGATATGCATGAGGTGCCCAGTCGGTATCGTGGAATTCGGCTGTGGGCGATCAATCAGGAAACCCAGATGGATAAGGCCGTCAGTCGGGCTCAGTCGAGCGATTCTGCACACCGGTACTACCAGGTCATGCACGATGTGCCTTATGGTTCTGCACCGGTCCGTCTCGCGCTCGGAAACATCATTGTTCATCTCAGCTCAGAATGGTCAGAGTCTGCCGTGCAACAGTGGGCTGCGGCCCGCAAGCTCCGGATCTTGCGCAGGTTGCCATCAGGACCAAACAACTATGTAATCCAATCAGGCCCTGGGCTCGATGCGATCAATCTGGCGAACTCGCTGCACGAGTTACCCGGTGTCACGGCTGCGTTCCCCAATTGGGCGATCCCCGGAGGGCGCTGATAACGGGGTCCTAGGAAGAATATTAGGCGAGTCGGTGTGATGGAAAGTAACGTGCCAGCATCCGTTTCATAGTGAGCAAAGGTTAACAGCAATGGACTGCCCGTTCACATAGCATCCAGGATTTCTGGCAGGTTGAGGATGACTCGATTCTTTTGCTTCGACAAGCACGTCCTGAGATTCTATGGGTTTAGCTATAACGCTGTGCGCCGTGATGATTACCGGTACAGCCAGGATGCTCATGCTGCCACTGCCGCAGGCGACGCTTGTGTGGCTGACCCGTGCATTGGCGGTAATCTTGTTGCTGCGTGCGATTGGAGACTTCCGATTAGTGGGGTTCTGGAAACGTATCCGCAAGACCCGCTTTGCGCGCCTGGATACCGCCGTGTCCTCACCGCTGTGTCTGGTATTGGCCATCGGGTCCGCTATCGTCGGGTTTTCCGTACAGAACTAAGAGAACTAAGGATGGTGCTCAGGCGGGACGATCGATGTCGCGCCCGCCCCTTAGCCCGCATTATTGATGAACACTTCTCCTGCAACCGCCGATACGCCGCTACGACAAGCACGAACCGTCATGAATAATGCGGGTTAGCGTGACGTGAGGCTACGATGTGATGGGGCTTGACCCTGCCTGAAGTATGACGTATGGTCATACTCGGAGGTGCGACATGGCAAGGTCAAAAATTGCGATATCCCTCGATGAGTCCACCTTGGAACGTCTCGATACCCTTGTTGAGAAAGCCGCGTTTCCCAGTCGAAGTCGAGCCATTCAGGAAGCCGTAGAGGAAAAACTCGCTCGGCTGGACCGAGACCGCTTGGCCAGGGAGTGCGCAAAACTCGATCCCATCTTTGAAAAGACGCTGGCCGAGGAAGGCCTGTCTGAGGATGTATCGG